>JBIJAD010000170.1:0-8161 GCA_044345955.1 Lysobacteraceae bacterium | reverse complement strand
GCCGGCGTCTGCAGTGCCACCATTGCGGCGCGCGCCAGACCCCGCCTGCCGCCTGCCCGGACTGCGCCAGCCTCGCCCTGCAGCCGCAGGGCGTGGGCACCGAACGCCTGGAGGAACTGCTGACCGAACGCTTCGGCGATGTCCCGGTGCTGCGCGTCGACAGCGCCAGCACCCGACGCAAGGACGCGCTGCAGAAACACTTCGCCGAACTCGGCGAGCGCCCCGGCATCCTGGTCGGCACGCAGATGCTGGCCAAGGGCCACGATCTGCCCAACCTCACTCTGGTCGCGGTGGTCGGGATCGACGAGGGCCTGTTCTCCGCCGACTTCCGCGCCGGCGAAAAGCTCGCGCAATTGCTCATCCAGGTCTCCGGTCGCGCAGGCCGCGCCGAGCGCGCCGGCGAAGTGCTGCTGCAGACCCATCATCCCGGACACCCGCTGCTGCAGACACTGATCCACGGCGGCTATCACGCCTTCGCCGAGACCGAACTGGCGCAGCGCGAAGCCGCCGGTTTCCCGCCGTTCGCGCATCTGGCCCTGCTGCGCGCCGAAGCGCCGCAGGCCGACCTGCCGATGCAGTTCCTGCACGCGGCGAAAGCGCAGTTGCAGGCGCACGCCGGCGTTCGTCCGCAGGACGCCGGACTCGTCCTGCACGGACCGGTGCCCGCACCGATGCCGCGCCGCGCCGGCCACCATCGCGCGCAACTGCTGCTCACCGCCGATGCCCGCCGCGACCTGCACGCCGCGCTCGACGCCGCCCTGCCCGCGATCCACGCCCTGCCCGACGCGCGCAAGGTGCGCTGGTCGCTGGATGTGGATCCGATGGATCTCTACTGATCGCAGGCCGCGGCCCGCACGCTCCGCTGCGCATGCCTTCATGCGCGCAATCTCGATCCGCGAGACGCCCGTCGCCTATCCTGCTCGTCGGTCGCGGCGCCGTGCGTTGACCGGCTTCCGCCGCGACCGGACACGACGACTTTTCGCGCATCGCGGGCCTTCGCCCGGATGCGGTCGTCGTGCCATCACTTCCACCAAGACAAGGAATCCCATGACGAAACTCGGCGCTTTCGCAATCTCCGTCCTTTCCGTCGCCGTGCTCGCTCCGCAGGCGACGCCTGCATCGGCGCAGACCGCTCCTTCCCCGTGCACGCACATGATCGAAAGCGTACCGTTCCGGATCGATGCGCCCGGCTATTACTGCCTGAAAGACAATCTCGGCACCAGCCTGATCGGCGGCGCGATCGGCGTCGAAGCCAGCAACGTCACCGTCGACTGCCGCGGTCGCAGTCTCGCGTACGCCACGCCGGAGAACGACGCCTTCGCGATCACCGGCGGCGGCTTCGGCCCGGTGCAGGACGTCACCGTGCGCAACTGCAAGATCGTCGACTTCGCCAGCGGCATTGTGTTCGGGCCCGGCAGTCAACGCATCCAGATCCTCAACAACGACATCGTCGGCGCGCGCTACGACGGCATCGTGCTGTGGGCCAGCGACTCCAGGGTCGCCGGCAACCGCGTGCTCAACGGTCGTCACGCCACCGGTCTGGATTACAGCCGCAACATCACCGTCACCGCGTTCCAGCCCGGCACACCGTCCACCGGCAATCAGATCGTGAACAATCTGATCGCCGGCGCGTCCGGCAACGGCAGGATCTGGGGCATCCGCCTCGATCTGACCAACGACGCGCTCGTCTCCAACAACGAGATCGTCGATCTGCAGCCGAATGCGGGCGGTTTCGCGATGGCGATCCAGGTCGACGGCACCGGCGCGGAAGTCATCAACAACACGATGACTTCGCGCGCCGGCGTGCAGTTCGGCATCAGCGGCAGCCCGGCGCTTTGCACGCGAAACATCGCGATCGGACTGAGCAACGACGGCTTCGCCGGCTGCCTGAGGTCCGTGAACGACATCTCGCGGCCGTAACCGGCGCTCCGATCCGATGCGCGTTCCACCGACGGCGGCCTTCGGGCCGCCGTCTTCCCGTGCAGGCGGCAGATGCCGGCCGCAGCGTTTCGGGAGACAATACACACGCGGCGACGGCGCCGCGGCGGCAGGAGAAGGCGATGTCCGCGGTGCCCCATGTGGTGATCGTCGGCGGCGGTTTCGGCGGACTGTGGGCGGCGCGCGCGCTGCACGGGGCACCGGTGCGGATCACCCTCATCGATCGCGGCAATCATCATCTGTTCCAGCCGTTGCTCTACCAGGTCGCCACCGCCGGGCTGTCGGCGCCGAACATCGCCGCGCCGCTGCGCCACATCCTGCGCCGGCAGCGCAACGTCACCGTGCTGCTCGGCGAAGTCGCGCGGCTCGAATCCGATGAGAAACGCCTGCATCTGGGCGACGGGCGCAAGCTCGACTACGACCAGTTGCTGCTCGCCAGCGGCGCCACCCATGCCTATTTCGGCCGCGACGACTGGGCGCCGCACGCGCCCGGGCTGAAGACGCTGGACGACGCGCTGGAGATCCGTCGTCGCATCCTCACCGCGTTCGAACGCGCCGAAGCCGAGGAGGATCCCGACGCGCGCGCGGCGTGGCTGACCTTCGCGATCGTCGGCGCCGGCCCGACCGGGGTCGAACTGGCCGGCACCCTCGCCGAGATCGCGCGGCATACGCTGCGCGGCGAATTCCGTCGCGCCGATCCGCGCAGGGCGCGCGTGCTGCTGCTCGAAGCCGGGCCGCGGGTGCTGTCGAGCTTTCCCGGATCGCTCTCGGAGAAAGCGCGGCGGCAACTGGAAAAACTCGGCGTCGAGGTGCGCACCGGCGAACCGGTGCGTGCGATCGACGACGACGGTGTGCAACTGGGCGAGACGCGCATCGCCGCGCGCACCGTGCTGTGGGCGGCCGGCGTGGCCGCGTCGCCGCTGGCGCGCGATCTCGGCGTGCCGCTGGATCGCGCCGGACGGGTGATCGTGCAGCCCGACCTGCGCGTGCCGGGCCATCCGGACATCTACATCGCCGGCGATCTCGCCGCGCTGCAGTGCGAGGGCGGACCGGTGCCGGGCGTGGCCCCGGCGGCGAAGCAGATGGGCCGCTACGTCGGGCGCGCGATCCGCGCCCGTCTGCGCGGGATCGAACCGCCGCCGTTCCGCTATCGCGACTACGGCAATCTCGCCACCATCGGCCGGATGGCCGCGGTGGTCGATCTCCACGGCATGAAGTTCTCCGGCCTGCTCGCCTGGTGGTTCTGGCTGGCTGCGCACGTGTTCTTCCTGATCGGCTTCCGCAACCGTCTGGTCGTGCTGATCGACTGGGCCCAGGCCTACTGGAGCTATCAGCGCAGCGCGCGGATCATCCTCGGCGGCGACAGGCTGCGCTGACGCTCACGCACGCGCGACCCGGCAGGCGTAGCAGCCCGGTTTCGCGTAGTGCAGATGCAGGTAATCGACGCGCTCGAGCGCGAACAGTTCGGCGATGCCCGCTTCCAGCTCGGTGCCCGGGCGCACGTCGGCCCAGACCATCATGCCGCGCGCATCGTAGCCGCGCAGCGATATGAGGCGACTGCGCAGCAGCGCGGGCACCGCGCCGATCGCCGGCTGCGCCTGCGTCGCGATCTGGCGCACGTAGATCGGCCCGGAGGCGCGATACGGCGTCTCCACCGGATGGTGTTCGTGCGGCAACAGCAGCAGGGCCTCGCCTTCGCCGGCGTCCTCCAGACTGACGCGGCAGGGATAGACCGGCCGGCCGTCGGCGATCACGCGGCGGATGCCGCGCTCGCGCAGTTCGGGATCGGACAGCGCGAACAGCGGCGCGAACGTCTCTGCGGGCAGGGCGTGGATCCGGAAGGAAGATTCCTGGAAGGACATGGCGGCGCTCCGGGGTCGGGAGCGCGCAGGATCGTGCAGTGCGTGGCGCGGCGATATCCGAAAACGACTCCCGCCGCTATGCCGTTTTCTTTTTGGCGCTCTTCGGCGGCAACGCACGGACGTGATTGCCCTTCGGGTGCATCTCGAACAGTTCGGTCGCCACGATCAGGGGTTTCAGCGTCTTGTACCCGTAATTCTTCGGCGTGAACGAGCCGCGGTTGGCGATGTGCGTGGTGATCGCGCCCAGGTTCGACCAGCCGTCATCGCCCTTGGTGGCTTCGATCGCGCCGCGCAGCAGATTGACCAGGCTGGTGTCGCCGCGCAATTCGGCGCCGGTACGCTTCTTGGGCGGCTGCGCCGGCGCGCTGGGCGCAGTCACGGGCGGTGCGGCCGCCGGCGGCTCGACGACTGCCGCCGCCCGCGGCGGATCCACGGCGGGTGCGGGCGGTGCCGCCGCTGCGTCGTCCGGCGCATCGACATGGAAGAAGGTGGTGCAGGCGGACTTGAACGCGGTCGGCGTCTTCGCCCGCCCGAAGCCGTAGACCTGCGCCCCGCGCGCGCGCAGATGCATCGCCAGCGGGGTGAAATCCGAATCGCTCGACATCAGCGCGAAGGCATCGAAGCGGCCGCTGTGCAGCAGATCCATCGCATCGATCACCATCGCCATGTCCGAGGCGTTGCCTTTGCTGGTGTAGGCGATCTGCTGCATCGGCTGGATCGCATTGGCCAGCAGCGCCTCGCGCCAGCCGCGCAGATGCGGACTGCCCCAGTCGCCGTAGGCGCGGCGGACGTTGGCCACGCCGAAATTGGCGATCTCGTCCAGCACGTACTCCAGGCTGGAGGTCGAGGCATTGTCCGCATCGATCAGCAGCGCGATCCGCATCCGCTCGTCCATGGCGCCTCCGGGGAAGATGCGGACAGACTAGCCGCGCGATGGTCGCGACGCCACCTGCAAAAAACGACGGCCCGGTTGCCCGGGCCGTTGGTCTTGTCGTCGTTGTGGCGCGCGAGGCGGCATGCGGCCCCGCTCAGGCCGCGAACAGGGCCTTCATCTTCTTCAGCGCGTTGGCCTCGATCTGGCGGATCCGCTCGGCGGAGACGCCGTATTCGTCGGCCAGCTCCTGCAGCGTGATCTTGCTGTCGGGTTCCAGCCAGCGGCGCTTGATGATGTCGCGCGAGCGCGCATCCAGCCGGGCCAGACCCTCGCGCAGCAGATCGAGCTGGTCGGCCTCGCTGTCGGCGCTCTCGTAAGCCGCGGCCGGGTCCAGACCCTCGGCGACCAGATAGGCCGCCGGCGCCGGCGGCGCGTGATCGTCGTCGGCGTCGTCCGGGGCATCGAACCCGATGTCGCGGCCCGACAGGCGCGATTCCATCTCCAGCACTTCACGCTCGGAGACATTCAGATCCTGCGCGACCGCGCGCACTTCCTCGGCGTTGAGCCAGCCCAGCCGGGTCTTGCTGCGGCGCAGGTTGAAGAACAGTTTGCGCTGGGCCTTGGTGGTCGCGACCTTGACGATGCGCCAGTTCTTGATGATGAACTCGTGCATCTCGGCCCGGATCCAGTGCACCGCGAACGAGACCAGACGCACGCCGATCTCGGGGTCGAAGCGCTTGACCGCCTTCATCAGGCCGATGTTGCCTTCCTGGATCAGGTCGGCCATCTGCAGGCCGTAGCCGTTGTAGCCGCGGGCGACATGGACCACGAAGCGCAGGTGCGAGAGCACCAGTTCGCGGGCGGCGTCGAGATCTTCCTGGTCGCGGTAGCGGCGGGCGAGATCCTGCTCGTCCTCGGCCGACAGCACCGGAATCTGGTGGACCGCGCCGATGTAGGCCTCGAGCGAACCGAGGGCGCTGGGGATCGGCAGGCTGTTCGGGATCAGGGCAGTGGTCTGGTTCATGGTCGTGGATGTTAGCAGTCGGGGCCTTGGAGTGCTAAACCCTGGAAAAGTTCCCCAGTGTTCCGTTCATGGGACGATCAGCGATCCGGCCCGGTGTTCGTACCGGCTTTTCCTTAGAATTGGAGACGGCAAGCGCGGTGGATCGCGGCCAGCGCGTCTTGAGCACTGAGGCGCGACCCATGGACCCAGCATGTGCCCTGCCCGCGGCGGGCGCATGTGCCGGACGATGTGGTCGGCGGGTCCGGGCCTTCCGCAGAGGCTGTCGGCCGGGCTCGGCAGGGCTTGACGCATCCCCGCGAGCTTGCTGTACTATACGAACTAGTACAGACGACACAGAGGCCTGCATGCCCCGCACCACCGCGTTGATGCTCCAGATCGCCACCGGCGATCCCCGTCCGATCGGCAAACAGATCGTCGACGGGGTGCGGATGAAGATCGCCACCGGCGAACTGGCGGCGGGCGACCAGTTGCCGAGCGTGCGCGGGCTGGCGCAGCAGCTCGGGATCAATCCCAACACCGTGGCCAAGGCCTATGCCGAGCTGACCACCGAAGGCTGGCTGGAAGCGCGCCAGGGTCTGGGCCTGTACGTGGCGCCGCCGCGCCAGCGTCTGAGCGACGCCGAGCGCGAGCGCCGGTTCGACGACGCGGTGCAGCGGTTCATGCACGACGTGATCCCGCTGGATGTCACCGTCGACGAGGTCCATGCGCGGATGGACGCCGAATTCCGCGCGCTGGCGCCGCGACGCATCGCCTGAACATCACTCTCCGGACTGTGTCATGACCGCATCGGACCACATCATCGAAACCGAAGGGCTCAGCCTGCGCTACGGGCGCAAGCTCGCGCTCGACCGACTCGACCTGCGCGTCCCGCGCGGTCGCATCCACGCCATCGTCGGCGCCAACGGCGCCGGCAAGTCGACCCTGTTCCGGATCCTGCTCGGTTTCCTCGCGCCGAGCGCGGGGCATGCGCGCATTCTCGGCCGCGACTGCGCCGCGTTGACGCCTGCGGATCGCGGCCGTATCGGTTTCGTCAACGAGGAGCACACCCTGCCCGGCTGGATGCGGATGGACGCGCTGGTGCGCATGCATCGCAACCAGTATCCGCAGTGGGACCAGCGCGCCTTCGACGAGGTGATCGGGCATTATCACGTGCTGCCGGAACAGAAGATCGCCCAGCTCTCGCGCGGCGAACGCGCCGGACTGAATCTCGCGCTGGCGCTGGCGCAATCGCCGGAACTGTTGATCCTCGACGAACCCACGCTGGGCCTGGACGTGGTCGCCAAGCGCGCGTTCCTGGAGTCGCTGATGTACAGCAACGCCGCCGAGCGATGCACCGCGATCTACTGCTCGCACCAGATGGAGGAGATCGAGCGCGTCGCCGACAACCTGATCATCCTCGAACGCGGCCGCTTGATGCACATGTCGGCGCCGGAGGATTTCTGCGCGCGGGTCAGCCACTGGGTCGCCGACATCCCGTTCAAGGGCCCGGAGCCGGCGACGATTCCCGGTCTGCTCGAACGCCAGCGCATCGACGGTCTGCATCACTATCTGGTGTTCGATCAGAACGAAGACTTCGCCGAGTTCCTGCACGGCGCGGGTGCGCGCACGGTGCGGTCGATGCCGGTGAGTCTGGATCGCGCGGTGAACGCCTTCCTGGCCAAGAACCACATCGCGCCCGCCGCGGCGGCCTGAAGGAGAAGCGTCATGTTCGAATTGCTCAAGGCCGAGTGGTCGCGCTTCCGCGGCTGGGCGCTGCTGTTGGCGGCGGCGCATCTGGCGGTGCTGGGGTTCCTGATGCGCATGGTCGACCCGATGCAGCAGCCCCTGAGCGTCCACTGGTCGTTCGGCGCCGGCTACGCGCTGATCGGCATCCTGCTCGGGCTGTACCAGATGGGGACCTATCGCAAGCCGAACGCATGGCTGCAGTTGCTGCACCGGCCGCTGTCGCCGGGGCGGATCGCCGCCGCGCTGCTGCTGGCAGGCGTCGCGCTGCTGGCGCTGGCGGTGGCGCTGCCGATGCTCGCGGCCGCGCTGTGGCAGGAGACGATGACCGCGCGGGTGGTCGATCTGCGCCATTGGCTGTTGCCGCTGGCGGGGCTGCAGATCGCGGTCATCGGGTATCTGATCGGCGCCTACGGCATGCTCGGCGACCGTCGCCACTCGGCGGCCGGCCTGATCTTCCTGCTGCTGCTGCCGATGTCCGAGGCCAGCGGCTTCGGCGCGCTGGGCCTGCAGACGGCGATCGCGCTGTGGCTGGCGGCGATGGTGTTCGTGGTGTTCAGGCCGGACCTGGATGCGCCGCCGCGCTCGGTCGCGGGCACCGCGCTGGTCGCGCTGCCGCTGCAGGTGGGCGTGTTCCTGCTGTTGCTGCTCGCCTATTACGCGATCGAGATCGTGTGGATCGCGGAGGGCTCGCATCCCAACAATACCCTGACCCCGCCGCGCGGCGGCCACAACGAAGTC
>JBIJAD010000169.1:0-8168 GCA_044345955.1 Lysobacteraceae bacterium | reverse complement strand
CGATGGCCTGTTCCACAAGGTCTTCGACGAGATCGCGCCGCAATACCCCGAGATCGCCGCCAACCACATGATCATCGACATCGGCACCGCGCGCATCGCCAGCCGGCCGACCGATTTCGACGTGGTGGTCACGCCCAACCTCTACGGCGACATCCTCTCCGACGTCGCCGCGGAAGTCGCCGGTTCGATCGGCCTGGCCGGTTCGTCCAACATCGGCCACGACTGCGCGATGTTCGAGGCGGTGCACGGCTCGGCGCCGGACATCGCCGGCCAGGACATCGCCAACCCGTCGGGCCTGCTGCTGTCGGCGGTGATGATGCTGGTGCACCTGGGCCGCGCGAAGCCGGCGACAGACATCCACAACGCCTGGCTGCGCGCGCTGGAGGACGGCGTGCACACCGGCGACATCTTCCGCGAGGGCACCAGCCGCGAGAAGGTCGGCACCCGCGCCTTCGCCGAGGCGGTGATCGCGCGCCTGGGCCTGCGTCCGCAGCAGATCCCGGCGGTGGATTACCCCGAGCGCGAGCCGGAATCGCTGGTGCACCCGGACGTGGCGATCCCGCCGCACGTGAACGCGAAGAAGACCCTGGTCGGCGTCGACGTGTTCCTGAACTGGGATACCGACACCCGCGACGCGAACGAACTCGGCGCGGCGCTGGAACCGCTCGCCGGGCCGGAATTCCGCCTCGCGCTCATCACCAATCGCGGCGTGAAGGTGTATCCGAACGGCAATCCGCAGACCCTGCGCACCGACCACTGGCGGTGTCGTTTCCCCATGGTGGATGCAAGGCTCGGCAACCGCGCGATCTCGATGCTGCTGATGCGGATCGCCGAAGCCGGGTACGATGCGGTCAAGACCGAGAATCTGTACGAATTCGACGGTATCCGCGGTTACTCCCAGGCCCAGGGCGAATGAACGACGGGAACCATCCCTACGCCGGGGTAGCGATCTCGATCGCCACCCTGCACGGCAAGGCCGGGGCGCTCGCTCCGGCCTTCGCCGTCATCGGCGCACGGCTGGTGCCGGCCGAGGACGTCGACACCGACGCCCTCGGCACCTTCAGCGGCGAGATCCCTCGCCGGCTGCCGCCGCTGGAGACCGCGATCGAGAAGGCGCGGCTGGGCATGCGCGCGACCGGTCTGCCGCTGGGTCTCGCGACCGAAGGCACCTTCGGCCCCGACCCGGTGCTCGGCTTCGTGCCGCTGCATCGCGAGATCGCGGTGCTGGTCGACGATACCCGCGGCCTGACCATCGTCGAATCGATCGCCAGCCACGAGACCAATCTCGCCGGGCGCACGATCGCCTCGACCGACGCGCTCGAAGACGCCGAGCTCGCGCGCTGGAAATTCCCCTCGCATGCGCTGATCGCGCGCGCCGAACCGGCAAGTCTCGATGCCCTGGTGCGCAAGGGCCTTCGCGATCGCGCCGCGCTCGATCACGCGATCGCCGAATGCCTCGCCGCCTCGCCGGAGCGCCGGGCGCGGGTCGAAACCGACATGCGCGCACATCTCAATCCCACCCGCATGGCGCGGATCGCCGAACTGGCCGAACGCCTGGTGCAGCGGCTCGGCAGCCGCTGCCCGCAGTGCGATGCTCCCGGCTTCGGGCCGACCGGCAGCGAGCCCGGGCTGCCCTGCGCCGACTGCGGTACGCCGACCGCGATGATCCGGGCCGAGATCCACGCCTGCGCCGCCTGCGGCGCACGCGAGGCGCGGCCGCGAGGCGACGGCCGCACCCACGCCGACCCGGCACACTGCGATCTGTGCAATCCCTGAGGCGCCATGCCTGAACGGCCCGCGACGAAACCGCGGCGGTCGCCGCGCACCCTGTCGTTGGTCATGGTCACAATCACCGCGCCGCATGGTCTTGTAGGCATGCGGGACGGCACAGACGGCCCGCGCCCCGCCCCACGCCACGGAACGATCGTCGATGAAATCCCCGTTTTCCAGGATCCTGGCCCCGCTGCTCGCGCTGGCGCTGCTCGGGCCGCTGCCGTCCACCGCCCGCGCCGACGCGCCCGCCGCCGCTGTCGACATCCGCGCTGTCGACATCCGCGCGAAGGAAACCTTCGCGGTGATCTGGGAGCGACTGCGCAACAGCGGCTTCAAGGGTGAACACGAAGGTCTGGACTGGGACGCGCTCAAGGCGGCGCATCAGTCCGACATCGAGAACGCGCCGGACATCGCCACCCTGCGTCGCGAGATCGGCGAACTGCTGGACGCGCTGAAGGCCTCGCACCTGGAGCTGATTCCGGCAGGCGCGTTGCCCAAGGCCGGCGAACAGCCGACCTCGGGCACCGGCGATCTCGGCCTGCGTCTGGCGGTGATCGATCGCGACCTGGTGGTGGAGCGGGTGATCCCCGGTTCGCCGGCCGCGCGCGCCGGCGTCCGCCCGGGCTGGAGCGTGGCGAAGATCGGCGGTTTCGACGCCGGCAAGGCCTTCGCCGAAGGCGGCTCGGACCTGCTCAAGCCGCGCGGCCTGACCAGGCTGCAGTTGATCTCCAACCAGAGGGTCGCCGCGGTCGCGCCCGGTGCGCCGGTCGCACTGAAACTGCGCGACGACCGCGGCGCCGAACGCGAACTGTCGCTGACCGCCGAGAACAACCCCAACACCCGCACCGTCACCCTGCCCGGCCTGCCGCCGATGCCGCTGCGCTTCGAACAGCGCGCGGTGCCGCTGCGCGGGGGCGGCTGCGCCCTGCACGTCGAATTCAGCCAGTGGGCGATGCCGGTGTTCGACCAGTTGCTCGCGGCTTTGCGCGAGCACGACGAGTGCCGCGGCGTGATCCTCGACCTGCGCGGCAACAGCGGCGGCCTGATCGCGTCGATGACCGCGCTCGGCGGCCTGTTCCTCGACGAACCGGCGGCGATCGGCACCATGATCACCGGCGGCGGCGAGCTGAAGCTGACCGCGCTGCCGCGGGTGGTCGACGACGCCGGCGTGGACATCCGCCGCCACGGCGGCCCGCTGGCGATCCTCACCGATCGCGGCTCGGTCAGTTGTTCGGACATGTTCGCCGGCGGTCTGCAGGCGCTCGGTCGCGCCCGCGTCTTCGGCGACACCAGCGCCGGCATGGCGCTGCCCTCGGCCAGCGTGCCGCTGCCGTCCGGCGATCGTCTGCTGTACCCGACCGCCGATTACATCGACCCCAAGGGCCGCCGGATCGAAGGCGTCGGCGTGATCCCCGATACGCCCAGCCCGCCGACCCTCAAGGCCCTGCGCGCCGGCCGCGACCCGGCCTTGGACGCCGCTCTCGCCTGGATCGCGAAACAGCGTTGATGCCCACCCCTTCCGCACCATATTCAATCCTCACTTCTCGCCACCCACGACCTCGGAGTCGCCCCATGACACGTTTCCACCGCACTGCCCTCGCCCTCGGCCTGACCCTCAGCCTCGCGCCGCTGGCGCAGGCCGCCGAACTGCCCGACGCCCGCAAGCTCATCGACGCCCACATCGCCGCGATCGGCGGTCGCGAAGCGGTGTCCAAGAGCGGCGAAGGCACCTCGAAAATCCAGATGGAGATCGTCGAGAACGGCATGAAGGTCGAAATGACCATGTACGGCCGCGGCGCGGATCGCGCCTTCGTGATGACCATCCCCGGCGCCGGTGATTTCCGCAGCGGCTACAGCGGCGGCGTGGCCTGGGGCATGGACCCGATGAACGGCCCGCGCCTGCTTCAGGGCGTCGAGCGCGATCAGCAGATCGAGCAGAGCGACGTGCGCTACACGGTGCGCGACCCGAGCGTGATCGCCTCTGCCAAAACCGTCGCCCTGTCCGAATCCGAAGGTCGTGCCTGCTATCGGGTCGAAATCAAGTGGGTGTCCGGCCGCAGCACCGCGGAGTGCTACAGCAGCGAAAACGGCCTGCTGCTGTCGACCGAATCCACCGCCGCCACACCGATGGGCGAGATCAAGCAGACCAGCCACATGTCCGACTACCGCCAGTACGGCAGCGTCAAGGCCCCCGCCAAGATGAAGATGCTGAGCGCGGGCATGACCCAGATCCTGACGGTCCTTTCGGTCGATGCGACTCCACCGGCGGCCGAAGTGTTCGCGCTGCCGCCGGCGATCGAGGCGCTGGTGAAGAAAGCCGCCGAAGGTCCGGCCGGCGCCTCCAAGTAAGCGCCTCGCGCCAGGCGCGACGGACGGGGCAGGCGATATCCCTGCCCCGTCCGCAACGAAACGCCCCGACAGCGGGCCTCCGCATCGGGACGATGATCTGCCGTTCGGCCCGAGCCTCGTGGCGAAACCCGGAGCGCGCTCGCGATGTCCGATCGGACGACACGGCGATGCTTGCCGATCGACACGCACGCGGTCATGCTCTGCGCCGTCTCCATCCGCTCGACAGCCTCCGCCCCATGATCGACTCCGGACCCGCCGGCGCGCCGCGGCCCCTGGTCATCGTCCGTCCGGACGACTGGCATGTTCATCTGCGCGACGGCACGATGCTGCGCCACGTCGTCCCGGACACCGCGCGCCGCTTCGCACGTGCGATCGTGATGCCCAACCTCGACCCGCCGGTGACTACCGCCGCGCAGGCCGTCGCCTACCGCGAACGCATCCTCGCGGCGCTGCCGGAGGGCATGCGCTTCGAGCCGCTGATGACCCTCTATCTCACCGAAGCGACCGCGCCGGACGAAATCGCGCGGGCCAAGGACAGCGGTGTGGTGCATGCGGTCAAGTATTACCCGGCCAACGCCACCACCAACGCACACCACGGCGTCCGCGATCTGCGCCGCTGCGATGCGGTGCTGGAAGCGATGCAGCGCCACGACCTGCCGCTGCTGATGCATGGCGAAGTCACCGACGGCGACATCGACGTGTTCGACCGCGAAGCGGTGTTCATCGAGCGGCATCTCGCGCCGCTGGTCCGGGATTTTCCCGGTCTGCGCATGGTGCTCGAGCACATCACCACGCGCAGTGCGGCGCAGTTCGTCGCCGAGGCCCCGGCGAACGTCGCCGCGACCATCACCGCGCACCATCTGCTGCTGAACCGCAACGCCATGTTCGCCGGCGGCCTGCGACCGCACCATTACTGTCTGCCGGTACTCAAGCGCGAGACGCATCGTCAGGCCCTGGTCGCAGCGGCCACCAGCGGCGATGCCAAGTTCTTCCTCGGCACGGACAGCGCGCCGCACTTGCGCCACGCCAAGGAGTCGGCCTGCGGCTGCGCCGGGGTCTACACCGCGCATGCGGCGCTGGAGCTCTATGCGGAAGTCTTCGAGAACGCCGGCCGGCTGGACCGGCTGGAAGGGTTCGCGAGCCTGCACGGCCCGGCTTTCTATCGCTTGCCGCCCAATCGCGACACGGTGACCCTGGAACGCGCCGATGATGAGGTGCCGGCCGAGTTGGCCGTCGAGACCGGCACCCTGGTGCCGTTCCGCGCCGGCGGGCGCCTGCGCTGGCGGCTCGTTACGGCGATCTGAACTGGATCCCTCGCCCCACCCGCAACGCAGCGTGCGCGCCGCGCTGCCGGGCCTGCCGTGCCGGCTTCATCTGCCGGCCTGCCCGCACCCGGATTTCGCTTTCGGCGACACCCGGGTGTGACGCAGCGGCCGTCTTCAGATCGGCGTCGGCGCGTTGATCTGCGCCTGCTTGCGCACGATCAGCATCGCGATTTCCAGCGCCTGCTCGTAGTTCAGACGTGGATCGACGGTGGTCCGGTAGGCGCGCTCCAGATCGGTCTCGGTCAGTTCGCGCGCACCGCCGGTGCATTCGGTCACGTCCTCGCCGGTCAGCTCCAGATGCGCGCCGCCCAGGCGCGTGCCCGCCGCGGCATGGATCTCGAACGCCTGCTCCAGCTCGCTGCGGATGTTCTCGAAACGCCGGGTCTTGTAGCCGTTGCTGGTCGATTCGGTATTGCCGTGCATCGGGTCGCAGACCCAGAGCACGCGCCGGCCTTCGCGACGCACCGCCTCCAGCAGCGGCGGCAGCTTCTGACCGATGCTGGTCGCGCTCATGCGGTGGATCAGGGTCAAGCGGCCGGGCTCGTCGTTCGGATTCAGCGTGTCGATCAGGCGCAGCAATTGGTCCGGCGTCACCGAGGGCCCGAGTTTCACCGCGACCGGATTGCGGATGCCACGGAAATACTCGACGTGGGCACCGTCCAGCGCCGCCGTGCGCATACCGATCCACGGGAAATGGGTGCCGAGGTTGAACCAGCCGGACTGGCGCGGCACCTGACGGGTCACACCTTCCTCGTAGGGCAACAACAGCGCCTCGTGCGAGGTGTAGAACTCGACACTGCGCAGGTTGTGGATCGGCTCGCCCGAAAGCGTTTCCATGAAGCGGACCGCATCGCCGATGCCGGCGACCATCTTCTGGTATTCCTCGGCCAGCGGCGAATGCCCGACCCAGGCCAGATTCCAGTATTCGGGGTGATGCAGGTCGGCGAAACCGTCGTCGATCAGCGCGCGGATGAAGTTCATCGTCATCGCCGAACGCGCATGCCCCTTGATCATCCGGCGCGGATCGGGCGCGCGTGCTGCGGGCGTGAAGTCCGGACTGTTGACCAGATCGCCGCGGTAGCTCGGCAGAGTCGTGCCGTCGCGCGTCTCGGTGTCGGCAGAACGCGGCTTGGCGTACTGGCCGGCGAAACGGCCCACGCGCACCACCGGCAGACGCAGGCCGTGCACCAGCACCAGACTCATCTGCAGCAGCACCTTGAGCCGGTTGGAGATCACCTCGGGCGTGCAGTCGTCGAAGATCTCTGCGCAGTCGCCTCCCTGCAGCAGGAAGCGGCGGCCTTCCTGCGCATCGCTCAGTTGCTGGCGCAGGTTGACGACTTCGCGCGAGGTCACCAGCGGCGGCAGCGCGTGCAGTTCGTTGAGCACGCCGTCCAGCTCGACCGGATCGGCGTAGACGGGCTGCTGCAGCGCCTCGCGCGTGCGCCAGCTCGAAGGCTTCCAGCCCGGTGGCGGCGATGCGATGGCTTGCAGGGGTTCGGGGCGGGTCATGGGTCTCGTCCTTCGGGGGAGAGGGCGATCAGAAAGGGGCGTTCGCGAGGGCTCAGGCGGCGCGCGGACTGAGAGCGGCGAACAGCAGCCACAGGGCCAGCAGGACGAACCACACCAGGCTCCAGGCCGGCATCGACAGGCCGAGGAAGCTCCAGTCGACCTTGGCGCATTCGCCCGAGCCGGCCAGGACTCTGCGGATCACCTCCGCGAACGGACTGGTTTCCCACATGAATGCGAGCGGCGGACCGCATTCCGGCACTTTGTCCGGCGGCAGCGTGGTCAGCCAGACGTGGCGGCCGGCGACACCGATGCCGGCGGCGAGCGGTATCAGCGTCAGCAGACCGTACAACCCCCGACCCAGCTTCCCTTTCGGCGCATGCAGACCGCCGATCAGGCAGACGATACCCAGCGCAACGAAGGCGTAGCGCTGGAACATGCACAGCGGACACGGGATCAGGCCGAGATAATGTTCGGAATACAAGGCGAAGCCCAGCAGCCCCGCGCAGGCGAGGAATCCGAGCAGGAACTGGGTGCGGAAGGACCAGCGGAAAGGATTGGGCGACATGGGCGGCATCGTTCAGGGGCTTGCGACGGCAGACAGGCGAAACCGCGTCGAGTTCCACCGTGCCGGGTCCACAATAACAAAAACCCCGGCGGAACCGGGGTTTTCGTCATGACCGTGAAGCAGATCGTGATGCCCCGCCGGCAACTGGCCGGGGCAGCGCGACGCGCCGCGTTCAGGCGGCGGCGTCGGGGCGGTCGACCAACTCGACGTAGGCCATCGGCGCATTGTCGCCATCGCGGAACCCGCACTTGAGGATGCGCAGGTAGCCGCCCGGACGCTCGCGGTAACGCGGGCCCAAGGTGGTGAACAGCGTGCCGACCGCTTCCTTGTCGCGGAGGCGGGCGAACGCGAGGCGGCGGTTGGCCACGCCATCGACCTTCGAGAGGGTGATGAGCGGCTCGGCGACGCGACGGAGTTCCTTCGCCTTCGGCAGGGTGGTACGGATCAGGCCGTGCTTGATGAGCGACGCCGCCATGTTGCGGAACATCGCTTCGCGGTGGGCGCTGGTGCGGCTGAATTTGCGGCCGGATTTCTGGTGGCGCATGGTCGTGTTTCCTAGGGATTCGTGTGCTTAGCCGAGCATGCCGTGAGCGGCGATGCCGGCCGGCGGCCAGTTTTCGAGCTTCATGCCGAGCGAGAGACCGCGC
>JBIJAD010000197.1:0-7228 GCA_044345955.1 Lysobacteraceae bacterium | reverse complement strand
GCATCGAAGACGCCGAGGCCCTCAAGCCGTCGACAGGCGTCGGCGGGCGAGCAGGGAACACGCAACGGTGAATGCCAACAGCACCGCCAGATGCCGTGCCAGCGGCTCGCCGTCATCCATGCCCACGATCTTCAACGCGATCTGCGCATGGTGATACGACGGCCACATCGGAGCCAGCGCGCCGATCCAGTCAGGCAGCAGCTTGAGCGGCAGCCACAACCCGGAGAGGAAGGCCATCGGCAGATACAGGATGTTGATGATCGCCGGCGCCGCCTGGCCGCCGACCAGAGTGCCGATCCACAGCCCCAACGCCGCGAACGGCAACACGCCGAGCAAGTTGACCAGAAACAGCAGGGCCCACTGCCCGGCCGTCATATGCACCCCGCCCGCGGTCGCCCCCAGCACCGACAGCAGCAGCGCGATCGCGCCGGCGAAGATCGTCGCCATCGCCAGCTTGGCCCACAGATAGGCGCCGGCCGGCATCGGCAGCGCGCGCTTGAAGCGCAGGTAGCCCTGATCGCGTTCCATCGCCACGGTCACGCCGAACGCGAACAGACCCGCGCCCATGATCCCGAAGGTGCCGTAGGTCGCGAGCAGAAAACGCGCGCCGTCGCCGCCGTCCTTGGCAAGCAGCACGCCGAACAGCAGGTAGAACAGGCAGGGAAAGACCAGCGAAGGCACCGCGAACGACGGGGTGCGCAGCAGGCGCAGGAATTCGATCCGTGCCTCCAGCAGATAGCTGCGCAGCAGTGCCGGAGCCGGGATGTCGCGGACGATGTGCGACGGGGCGATGTTCGACGGGGCAGTCGTCGACGGCACGGTGTTCATGCGGCCTCCTGCAGGGCGTTGTTGTCGTCGCGGGTGATGGCGAGGAAAGCGTCGGCGAGGCCGGCGCGTTGCACTTCGAGCTCGGAAACCGCGGCGTCCTCGATCAACAGACGCAGGACCACGTCTTCGGGACGATCGACCACCAGTTCGATCCGTGCGTCCTCGCGGCGTGCGCTGCGCACGCCCGGCCAGGTCGCGATGCGCTCGACATCGAGCGCCGAGAAACAGCGGATGCGGCGCTGGCCGACCAGCGCGCGCACCTCGTGCATCGTGCCCGCCGCGGCGACCCGGCCGCGGTTGAGCACGACCACGCGCTGGGCCAGGGCCTCGGCTTCTTCCAGATAATGCGTGGTCAGCAGCACGCCGGTGCCGGAGGCGACCAGACGGCGGATCGCCGCCCACAGCAGTTGCCGCGCCTCGATGTCGAGGCCGGTGGTGGGCTCATCGAGGAACAGCAGGCGCGGATCGCCGCAGATCGCCAGCGCGAACTGCACCCGCCGCTGCTGGCCGCCCGAAAGCCGGCCGTAGCGACGATCGAGCAGGCCGTCGAGACCGGCCAGCGCCACGCATTCGGCGGCGCTGCGCGGAGCGGCGTAATAGCTGCGGGTCAAGGCCAGCAGCTCGCGCACCAGGATGTTGTCGGGGATGCCCGCCGACTGCAACATCACGCCCACGCCGCGGCGCGCGGCCAGCGCGCCGGGCGCGTCGCCGAGCACCGCGACCGCGCCGGCGTCGGCCCGCTCCAGGCCCAGCAGCAGCGCGATCGCGGTCGATTTGCCGGCGCCGTTGGCGCCGAGCAGGGCCACGGTCTCGCCGGCGTGCACGTCCAGATCGATGCCATCCAGTGCCTGCAGGGCGCCGTAGCGCTTGCGGGCGCCCTGCAGCCGGGCGAGAGGGAAAGTTTGAGACATCGCGGCGCTCCGGTCGGGTCGCGGCCGGAATGGCCGCCGATGGCCTGCAAGTCTCCGGATCGGGCGCCCGCCGGGGCAGTCGGGCTCGTCAGCGATCGTGGGTGACATTCGTCACCTGACGCCGGGACAGCAGGGCCGATATGCTGTGCCGGCTGCCCCGACCCGACGCGCCCCCGTTCGACGGCCCGTGTCCCGGGTCACATCCCTCCCCGCACCACGTCCCGGAAGACCATGAATACCAATGCCGACCTGCTCAAGGAGCTCCGCATCGACCGCAACGCCGCCCCGCCGCCCTCGAACAAGGGGCTGTGGATCGGCATCGTGGTCGCCGCGCTCGCCGTCGTCGCCGCGGTCGGCTGGTTCCTGCTGAGTCGCGACGCCGGGGTCGAAGTGCGCACCGCCGAGGCGATCGCGATCGGCAACGAAGGCGGCGGCGCTTCGGTCCTCGACGCCACCGGCTATGTCGTCGCGCGCCGCCAGGCCACGGTCTCCGCCAAGATCACCGGCCGCGTGCGCGAGGTGCTGATCGAGGAAGGCATGCGGGTCGAAGCCGGCCAGGTGATGGCCACCCTCGATCCGATCGACGCCGACGCCCAGCGCACGCTGGCGCGTTCGCAGCTCGAAGCCGCACGCAGCCAGACCGCGAGCGTGCAGGCGCAGTTGAAGGAAGCCGAGGCCAATGCGTCCCGGCTCGGCCGCCTGGTCGGCGACCGTCTGGTCTCGCGCCAGCAGTTCGACCAGGCCGTATCCGCGCGCGATTCGCTGCGCGCCCAGCTCGCCACCGCACAGCACAACACGCAGGTCGCGGCCGACTCGCTGCGTATCGCCGACAACGGCGTGGACAACACCATCGTCCGCGCCCCGTTCGCCGGCGTGATCATCGCCAAGGCCGCGCAGCCGGGCGAAATCGTCTCGCCGCTGTCGGCAGGCGGCGGCTTCACCCGTACCGGCATCGGCACGATCGTGGACATGGATTCGCTCGAAGTCGAAGTCGACGTCGGCGAGGCCTTCATCGGCCGGGTACAGCCGAAGATGCCGGTCGAGGCCACCCTCAACGCCTACCAGGACTGGAAAATCCCGGCCGAAGTGATCGCGATCATTCCGACCGCCGACCGCGGCAAGGCCACGGTCAAGGTCCGGATCGCGCTCAAGAGCCGCGATGCGCGGATCGTGCCCGACATGGGCGTGCGCGTGAGCTTCCTCGAAACCGCGAAGCCGCAGGCCGCGCAGCGCAAAGCCGGCGTACTGGTGCCGGCGGACGCGGTGATCGAACGCGACGGCGCCAGCGCGGTGTTCGTGATCGAGGACGAACGCGCGGTACTGCGCAAGGTGGTCGTCGGTCGCACGCTGGGCGAAGACCGCGAGATCACCGAAGGCCTCTCCGGCGGCGACATCGTGGTGCTCGCGCCGTCCGAATCCCTCACCGACGGCACCCGCGTAGGCGTGGCCGCCGACCCGGCAGACGCCGAAGAATGAGCGCGGCGGCGCCTGCCGCAGCGATCCCCACCGCAGCGATCCCCATCGCATATCGAACCCGAGGTAGACGTTCATGGAAACGCTGGTCACCCTGCGCGGTCTCACCAAGACCTATCAACGCGGACCGGAAAAGGTCGAAGTGCTGCACGGCATCGATCTGGATATCCCCAAGGGCGATTTCGTGGCCCTGATGGGCCCCTCAGGCTCCGGCAAGACCACCCTGCTCAACCTGATCGGCGGTCTCGACTCGCCGAGCGGCGGCGAGATCGACGTCGACGGACAGCGCATCGACCGGATGTCCTCCGACCAGTTGTCGCAGTGGCGCAGCAACAACGTCGGCTTCGTGTTCCAGTTCTACAACCTGATGCCGACCCTCAACGCGCAGAAGAACGTGGAACTGCCGCTGCTGCTGACCCGGCTCGGCGCCGGACAGCGTCGGCACAATGCCGAGATCGCGCTGCAACTGGTCGGGCTCGCCGATCGCGCCAAACATCGTCCCAACGAACTGTCCGGCGGCCAGCAGCAGCGCGTCGCGATCGCGCGCGCGATCGTCTCCGACCCCAAGCTGCTGATCTGCGACGAGCCGACCGGCGACCTCGATCGCCAGTCCGCGGAGGAGATCCTGACCCTGCTGCAGGCGCTCAACCGCGACCACGGCAAGACCATCGTCATGGTCACCCACGATCCCAAGGCCGCCGACCACGCTCGCCGCACCATCCATCTGGACAAGGGCACCCTCGTCGGCGAAGGCGGCGCGCACTGACGCGCGTCCGGCGCCGGCCGACCGCCGAGACCGGAACCCGCACCGCGACAAACACCGGAACCAGCACCGGAGAGCGAAATGAAATATCTGCACCTGATCTGGGCGGCGCTGATGCGCAGCAAGACCCGCACCGTGCTGACCACGCTGTCGGTGGTCGCGGCGTTCCTGCTGTTCGGCATGCTCGACTCGGTCCGCGTCGCCTTCAACTCCAGCGCGAACGTCACCGGCTACGACCGCATGATCGTCGCCTCGCGGCTGTCGATCACCCAGACCCTGCCCTACCGCCTGCGCGACCAGATCGCCGGCGTGCCCGGCGTCAAGGCGGTCGCCTACGGCAACTGGTTCGGCGGGATCTACAAGGACGCGCGCAACTTCTTCCCCAATTTCGCGATCGGCCCGGGCTACATGGAAATGTACCCCGAGTTCAAGATCCCCAGGGAGCAGCTCGACGCCTTCTACGCCGAGCGCACCGGGGCGATCGTCGGCGCGGCGCTCGCCGAGCAGTACGGCTGGAAGATCGGCGACACCATCCCGCTGCAGGCCACGATCTTCCCGACCGGCGGCAGCAACAACTGGAGCTTCAAGCTGGTCGGCATCTTCCGCATGGAAGACGCCAAGCGCCGCGGCGAAGAGCGCCAGTTGATGTTCAACTGGAAGTATTTCGACGAGGCCAACGACTACATCAAGAACCAGGCCGGCTGGTTCGTCGTCACCCTCGACGACCCCAACCGCTCGGCCCAGGTCGCCAAGGCGATCGACAAGCTTTCTGAGAACTCCGACCACGAGACCAAGACCCAGACCGAGCAGGCCTTCAACCAGGGCTTCTTCAAGCAGTTCGCCGACATCGGCCTGATCGTCACCGCGATCATGGGTGCGGTGTTCTTCACCCTGCTGCTGCTCACCGGCAACACCATGGCCCAGGCGGTGCGCGACCGGATTCCGGAACTCGCGGTGCTCAAGACCATCGGTTTCAGCAACCGCAGCGTGCTGTGGCTGGTGATGGCCGAATCGGTGCTGCTGATCGTGCTCGGCGGCAGCGCGGGCCTGGCGATCGCCTCGGTGCTGATGCCCGGCGTCAGCGCGGCCAGCGGCGGCGCCGTGCAACTGCCCGGCGTACCGCCGGAAACCTGGGCCATGGGTTTCGCGCTGATGATCGCCATCGGCATCGTCATCGGACTGCTGCCCGCGCTGCGCGCGATGCGGCTCAACATCGTCGACGCCCTCGCCGGCCGCTGATCGGGAGACGGACATGCATCGGATCAAACAATGGGCGATCAATTTCGCCATCATGCTGGCCGTCGCCGCAGGGCTCGCGGCATGGATCATCCTGCCGTGGTGGGGCGTGCTCACGCTGGTCGCGCTGATCGCGCTGTGGCTCATCGCCACCCGCGGCGGCGCGCTGGCCCTCGCCGCGACCCGGATCGGCATCGCCGGCCTGCCGCAGCGCTGGGGCGCCTCGCTGGTGGTCATCGTCGGCATCGCCGGCGTGGTCGCGGTGCTGGTGGCGATGCTGGCGATGGGCGAAGGCTTCGCCGCCACGCTCAAGGGCACCGGCAACGAAAACACCGCGATCATCCTGCGCGGCGGTTCGCAGGCGGAAACCAACTCGGTGATCACCCGCGACCAGGTGCCGCTGATCTCCAGCCTCGCGGGCATCGCCCGAGGCGCCGACGGTCGCGCCGCGATCTCGCCGGAGCTCTCGCAGGTGGTCAACATGGTCACCCGCAGCGACGGCACCGACGCCAACGCGCAACTGCGCGGCGTGGGCGAGGCGGCCTGGACCCTGCGGCCGCAGGTGAAACTGATCCAGGGCCGCCGCTTCAACCCCGGCATGCGCGAGCTGGTCGTCGGCAAACGCACGCAGCAGCAATACGTCGGGCTGGAGCTCGGCAAGCAGATCGAACTGGCCAACCAGCAGTGGACCATCGTCGGCGTGTTCGAATCGGGCGACTCGCACGAATCGGAACTGTGGTCGGACGCCGACACCCTGGCCTCGACCTACAACCGCCAGGCGTTCCAGTCGGTGACGGTCAAACTCGCCGGCAAGGACGGTCTCAAGCAACTGAAGGCGGCGATGGCCGCCGACCCGCGGCTCAAACTCGACGTCGACACCACCCGCAACTACTACGGCAAGCAGTCCGAAGGCCTGACCCGGCTGATCCGCGTGCTCGGCACCGTGATCGGCACGATCATGGCGATCGGCGCAGTGTTCGGCGCGCTCAACACCATGTTCGCCGCGGTCGCCGGCCGCGCCCGCGAGATCGCGACCATGCGCGCGATCGGCTTCCGCGGCCTGCCGGTGGTGGTCGCGGTGATGCTGGAAACCCTGCTGCTCGCCCTGCTCGGCGGCCTGCTCGGCGCCGCCCTCGCCTGGCTGGTGTTCAACGGCTACAGCGTTTCCACCCTCAGCGCCAACTTCAGCCAGGTCGTGTTCCAGTTCAAGGTCTCGCCCGAACTGCTCTGGAGCGGACTGAAGTGGGCGCTGGGCATCGGCCTCGTCGGCGGCCTGTTCCCCGCCCTGCGCGCCGCGCGCTTGCCGGTCACGGAGGCGTTGCGCGCGGCCTGAACAGTGCAGGAAGGGCTGGGTCATTACAAGGCGTCGAAGGACTGGAAGTCGATCCATCACTGGAAGCCTGCGCTGCAGAGCTTCCAGGTGATGTTCGGCGAGGATCGCGTGCCGCTAAGTGCGCTGTGAAATCTCAGGTACACAGTTCGTTTGACAGTCTCTCAGGTTTCGATTTTGAGATAGCTTCTATTCATCCATGAATTTACTATCTTCATAATGCTCACCGTCATCTTCAATCCAATCAAAAAAACCAGCCACAACAAGCCCATTTCGCTCCTTCGCTCGAATCAAGAAAAATCTGTCGGCGGCATGAAATGGTATTCCCCCAGTTTTATCACTACTCAATTCGCACCTAGCGACTTCATCGATTACCACAGAATTTATGAAAACAGGGACATCAATTAATTTCACATTCTTAAAAAACAAATCAATTCTTGAGTTGTGCAACCTGGATTTTGTGCTCCTAAAGAGCATCTGCCCATGGCTGACGGTATACAGCCAAAGCTGAAACATCCGATCTGACTGAAAACTTATCATTCCTCACCTCTAGTCGAATGGATTCTGCAAAACCTTACCATCTCGCATAAAACTTGCCCCTTGAAGACGTCCAGATTGATAAAGCTGCGCCAGCTCCCATTCCGTTGCCGTAGCCTTGTTCGTCAAGCCTCTTTGAACAGCCCCCAT
>JBIJAD010000168.1:0-8251 GCA_044345955.1 Lysobacteraceae bacterium | reverse complement strand
GGATCGCGAGCAACTCGAACAGGCCCTGCGACAGATCAAGGCGATCCACCCGCGCATTCACGGCGTCGTCCACTCGGCGATCGTCCTGCTCGACAAGAGCCTCGCCAACATGGACGAGCAGCGGATGCGCGAGGCGCTGCGCGCCAAGGTCGACACCTCGGTGCGGATCGCCCAGACGTTCGCCGAAGAGCCGATGGATTTCCTGCTGTTCTTCTCCGCGCTGCAGAGCTTCGTCAGAAGCCCCGGGCAGAGCAACTACGCGGCCGGCTGCACGTTCAAGGACGCGTTCGCGCAAGCGCTGTCCGCGACGCGACCGCACGCGGTCAAGACGATCAACTGGGGCTTCTGGGGCAGCGTCGGCACGGTATCGTCCGACTTCTACCGTCAACGCATGCAGCAGGCCGGCGTCGGCTCGATCGAGCCCGAGGACGGCATCCGCGCCCTGCAGGTGCTGCTGGGCTCGGGCATCCACCAACTGGCGCTGGTCAAGACGCTGTCGTCGCAGTCGCTGTCGGCATTGTGCGCCGATGTCCGTGCCTGGACCCTGCCGATCGCCGGACCCGCGACAGACATCGTCCCGCTTCTGGCAACCGAGGTGCCTCCCGGGCTCATCGCCGACGAAGCGGCGAATGCCTGGCAGTCCACCTTCCATGCGCAGCAACTCGCGCTTCTGCATGCGCAACTGTCGACGCTCGGCCTCTTCGATGCGCCGCTGACGCATCCGCTCGAAGCGTCGGCGACGCGCTGGTGCCGTGCGCACGGAATTCGCGACACCTACGATCGCTGGGTCTGCCACAGCGTGCGGGTGCTCGCCGAAGCCGGTCTGGTCGTCGATCGGGAGGACGGCCTTCGCGCCGTCGCGCTCGACCCGCAGCGCCTGGACGAGATCTGGACGCAATGGCTGTCGTTCTGCGAAGCATCGCGCGAGCATGAAGGGCTCGGCGCACAACTGGCGCTGGTGGATTCGACGCTGCGCGCACTTCCGGACATACTGACCGGCCGCCGTCTTCCGACCGACATCCTGTTCCCGGGGTCGAAGATGGAACAGTTGGAGGGCGTCTACAGCCGCAATGCGCTGGCGGACCACTTCAACGATGTGCTGACCGACGCGCTGGTGGCCCATGTCCGGCGCCTGCGCGCAGAGGCGCCGGAGCGCTCGCTGCGGATCATCGAGATCGGCGCCGGCACCGGCGGCACCAGCGCGATGGCGTTCGAGAAACTGCGTCCTCTCACCGATGCGATCGCGGAATACGCATACACCGACATCTCGAAGTCGTTCCTGATCCACGCCGAAGAACGCTTCGGCGCGGCGGCGCCGTATCTGCAGTGCCGTCTCTTCAACGTCGAGCAACCGCTGGGCCCGCAGGGCCTGGACATCGGCGGCTACGACTTCGCGATCGCGACCAATGTGCTGCATGCGACCCGCAACATCCGCGCCACCCTGCGCAATGCGAAGGCGGCGCTGCGGCGCGGCGGGCTGTTGCTGCTCAACGAGACCTGCGATTTCAGTCTGTATACGCACCTGACCTTCGGCCTGCTCGAAGGGTGGTGGCTGTTCGAGGACGACGCGCTGAGGATCGCCGGAAATCCCGGCTTGCACCCGGCCGGTTGGCAGCGCGTGCTGGCCGCGGAGGGCTTCTCCCCGATCCTGTTCCCGGCGTCGAACGCGCATGCGCTGGGACAGCAGGTGGTGATCGCGCAGAGCGATGGTCTGGTGATGCAGGCCGCCCCGGTCACTCCGTCGCGATCCGAACGCATGCCCAAGGCCGCAGCGCCGACGCAAACTGCCGCACCCGCGGCCGCGCCTGCAGCCGCAATCGCGACGCATGCCGCACCCGGCCAGGATCGCGGCTCGAGTCATGCGCCGAATACCGCCCAGGATCCCGCGCGCCTCGAGGCCTTCGTGCGGACGACCATCGCCGAAACGGTCGCGGCGGCGCTGAAGGTATCCTCCGATCTGGTCGACGAAGACGAACCTTTCGCCGACTACGGCCTGGATTCGATCCTGGGCGTCCACGCGGTGCAGGTCATCTCCAAGAAACTCGGCATCGAACTGAACACGACCGCGCTGTTCGACTACAGCACGGTGTCGAAGCTGTCGGCCTATATCCTCGAAGAGCATTCTCCGCGGATCGATTCCGACATCGGCCCGCCTGCGGCCGCACCGGCCGACAGACCGGCAGTCCATACCCCGGTCGATGCGATCGAACCGGCGCAACGGATGCAGACGATCGCGTCCGCCGAACCGCGCGCCATCGCGGAATCTGCGCGCCCTGCCGCCACGCAGTCCTCGGACGGCACGCGGTTCGTCGCCGATCGTTCCGTCGCGGACGCCCGTTCCGTCGAACCCCGGCCCGTCGAACCCCGGTCGATCGAAAACGCGCAGAACCCGGCGGTTTCCGCGCATGTCGGCCCCGAGCCGATCGCGATCGTCGGCATGAGCGCGCGTTATCCGAAAACCGCCAACGCCGAACAGTTGTGGGAGCATCTGGCCAACGGCGCCGATCTGCTCGACTCGCTGCAGGACCCGCAGGTCGGCAGTTCCGGCATGCGCCGCGGCGCCGTCGAGGACGCCGCGTATTTCGACGCGCTGTTCTTCAACATCTCCGGTATCGAAGCCCGATACATGGATCCGCAGCAGCGTCTGTTCCTCGAAGAAGCCTGGTTGGCGCTCGAGGATGCCGGCTATGCGGGCACATCGATCGAGAACAGCCGCTGCGGTGTGTATGTCGGATGCTCGAACGGGGATTACGGCGCGCTGCTGTCCGGCAACATTCCGCCGCAGGCGTTCTGGGGCAATTCCGGATCGGTCACGCCGGCCCGGGTGTCGTACTTCCTCAACCTGCACGGTCCTGCGCTCGCGATCGACACCGCCTGTTCGAGTTCGCTGGTGGCGATCCATGTCGCCTGTCAGGCCCTGTGGGGGCAGGAGGTCGAATTCGCCCTCGCTGGCGGCGTCTTCCTGCAATCGAGCCCGACCTTCCAGGTTTCGGCCACCCGCGCAGGGATGCTCTCACCGACCGGTCGCTGCTACACCTTCGACGACCGTGCGGACGGTTTCGTGGCGAGCGAAGGGGTGGGCGTGCTGGTGCTGAAGCGTCTGCAGGACGCGGTGTCGGCGCGGGATCACATCCACGGGGTGATCCGCGGCAGCGGGATCAACCAGGACGGGGCGACCAACGGCATCACCGCGCCGAGCGCGCTGGCGCAGGAGCGGCTGGAGTGTCAGGTGTACGACCGGTTCGGGATCGATCCGGGCGAGATCACGCTGGTGGAGGCGCACGGGACGGGGACCAAGCTGGGCGATCCGATCGAGTTCCAGGCGTTGACCAAGGCGTTCCGTCGATACACGTCGTCGCGCGGCTACTGCGCGATCGGTTCGATCAAGACCAATCTGGGGCATGCAGCGGCGGCGGCCGGCGTGGCGGGCGTGATCAAGGTGCTGCTGTCGTTGCGGCACGAACAGATTCCGGCGTCGCTGAACTTCGAGACGGGCAACGGTCATATCGATTTCGAGGGCAGTCCGTTCTACGTCAACACGGGGTTGCGGGCGTGGACGGTGGCGCCGGGTCGGAAGCGTCTGGCGGCGGTCAGTTCGTTCGGTTTCAGCGGCACGAACGCGCATCTGGTGATCGAGGAAGCGCCGCCGCGAGCGGTGGCGGTGGTGTCGCGTCCGGGTTGGCTGGTGGTGTTGTCGGCGCGCAGCGAGGCGCAGTTGCGGCAGCAGGCGGAGCGGTTGCGGTCGCATCTGGCGGCGCATCCGGGGCTGGATTGCGGGGATGTGGCGTACACGCTGCTGATGGGGCGTCGTCATTTTGCGCATCGTCTGGCGGTGGTGGCGACGGATGCGGCGGATCTGGGGGCGCGGTTGGAGGCGTGGTTGTCGGGCGCGCCGGTGGAGGGGGTGCTGTCGGGGGCGTGGAAGGAGAAGGGTCAGCGGGACGGTGCGGCGCTGAAGGCGTTCGGCGAGGAGAGCGTGGAGGCCTGCGTGCGGGAGCGCGAGGGGTCGGCGTATCTGGGTCGGTTGTCGGTGGTGGCGGACCTGTACGTGCAGGGGTATGCGTTGGGGTACGGGCGGTTGTTCGCGGGGTGCGAGGTGGGCCGTGTGCCGTTGCCGACGTATCCGTTCGCGCGTCAGCGCTACTGGGTGGACCCGCCGGCGGTGCCGGCGGTGCCGGTGGCGATGGCCGCTGCGCCCGTGCCGGCGACGCCCGTGTCCGCGGTGGTCGCGCCGGTGCCGGCCGTGTCGGCGAGCGTTGCGCCGCCTGCGGTGGTGTCGGCGGTGGAGGAGCCGGTGGGGACGCTGACGCTGGTGCCGCTGTGGGTGCCGAGCGAGGAGTCGCTGCCGCAGCCGCCGGAGGAGGTGGAGTCGGAGGACGTGGGTCCGGTGGTGATCCTGGAGTCGGACGCGCGGCGTCATGCGGCGCTGTCGGTGCGGTATCCGGGGTCGCGGATGCTGGATCCGCGGGTGTCGACGGCGGCGGAGGTGGCGGAGGCGCTGGGGCCGTCGGGGCGTCTGGTGTGGGTGTTGCCGGAGGCCGATCCGGAGACGGACGGTGCGGCGATCGTGGCCGCTCAGGCGTCGGGGGTGCTGTGCGGGTTCGGGTTGCTGCAGGGGTTGTTGCGGCAGGGGTATGCGGAGCGGCCGCTGGATCTGACGGTGCTCACGCAGTCGACGCAGGCGGTGGAGCCGGGTGCGCCGGTGGATCCGACGCATGCGGGGGTGTGGGGTCTGATCGGGAGCGTGGCGAAGGAGCAGCGCCACTGGCGGGTGCGTCTGGTGGACGTGGAGACGGCGGCGCAGCGGATCGAACTGATCGGGACGAGTCTGCGGCTGCCTGCGGACGCGGACGGGAACGGGCGTGCGTACCGGGGCGGTCGCTGGTATCGGCCGGTGTGCGTGCGTTGCGCGCTGCCGGCGCCGACGGGTCCGGTGTACCGGCGCGGCGGGGTGTACGTGCTGATCGGCGGAGCCGGCGGCGTGGGCGAGGTGCTGAGCGAGCATCTGGTGCGGGCGTACGGTGCGCAGGTGATCTGGCTGGGCCGTCGCGAGGCGGATGAACGGATCGAGGGCTTGCGTGCGCGGCTGTCGCAGTGGGGTCCGCGTCCGGAATACATCGCGGTGGATGCGCGGGATGCGTCGGCGTTGACGTCGGTGCGCGAGGCGATCGTGTCGCGGTACGGCGGGATCGACGGTGTGGTGCAGGCGGCGCTGGTGATGAGCGGGAGCGCGCTGTCGCAGATGCCGGAGGAGCGGTTCCGTGCGGGGTTGTCGGCGAAGGTGGACGCGAGCGTGGGGATGGTGCGCGCGTTTGCGGGTCATGTTCGGGATTTCCTGGTGTTCTTCTCGTCGATCCAGGCGCTGGAGAAGACCTCGCGGCAGAGCAACTACGCGGCGGGGAGCACGTTCATGGACGCGTACGCGGCGCAGGTGCGTGGCCGGGTGGGCTGTGCGGTGAAGGTGGTGGACTGGGGCTACTGGGCGAGCACGGGGGTGGCGCGGGCGTTGCCGAGCTTCCAGCACTGGCTGGCGGAAGCGGGGATGGGGTCGATCGACCCGGGTCTGGGTCTGGCGGCGCTGGAGGGTGTGCTGGGCGGTGGGTTGTGGCACGTGGCGTACCTGGAGACGCGGCGTGCGGGTGCGCTGCAGGGGGTGCGGATCGTGCCGGGTCTGCTGGGAGCGGAGGCGGTGGGTGCGGAGGTGGCGAGCGAAGCGGCGCTGTCGGGCTGGACGCCGCCGGCGTTCGCGGGCGGTGTGGCGGACGCGTCGGAACTGGAGCGGATGGAAGGCCTGCAGCGGTTGTTGCTGGAGGTGCTGGCGGTGCGTCTGCAGGCGGTGGGTCCGTCGCAGCGGTGCGGGACGCTGTCGGCGTGGCGTGCGCAGTCGTCGATGCGTTCGGAGTTCGATCGCTGGTGGCAGGAGTGCGTGCGTCTGCTGACGCGGCAGTACGGCAGCGCGTCGCGGGTGCTGGAGGTGCTGCAGTCGGGCGATGCGGGGTGGCGCGCGGGGGTGGAGGCGCGCTGGTCGGAGGCGGTGCGTCGTCAGGCGGAGGCGGAGGCGGCGTCGGGGACGGAGTCGTCGCTGTCGCTGCTGTCGTCGATGCTGGAGGCGCTGCCGGGGATCCTGCGCGGTGAGGTGTCGGCGACGGAGGTGATGTTCCCGCAGGCGACGATGGGTCGGGTGCAGGGGGTGTATCGGGGCAATCCGCTGAGCGACTACTGCAACGGGGTGGTGGCGGAGGCGGTGCGTCGTTGGGTGGCGTCGCGGGTATCGGCGGACCCCGGGGTGCGTCTGCGCCTGATCGAGGTGGGTGCGGGGACGGGCGGGACGAGCGCGGCGGTGTTCGAGGCGCTGCGGGATTACGCGGATCACATCGAGGAATATGCGTACACGGACGTGTCGAAGGCGTTTTTGCACCATGCGCAGTCGACGTATGCGCCGAGGACGCCGTATCTGCGGGGTCGGGTGTTCGACGTGGAGCGGGCGCCGCAGGGTCAGGGGTTGTCGCTGCAGAGTTACGACGTGGCGATCGCGACGAACGTGCTGCATGCGACGCGGGAGGTGCGTCAGTCGCTGGCGCACGTGAAGTCGGTGTTGAAGGCGGGCGGGGTCCTGCTGCTGAACGAGTTGTCGAGCCACACGCTGCCGGGGCATCTGACGTTCGGTCTGTTGCCGGGGTGGTGGCGGTTCGAGGATGCGGGTCTGCGCGAGCCTGGCGGTCCGCTGCTGTCGCCGTCGCACTGGCGTCGTGCGCTGGAGGCGGAAGGGTATGCGGGGGTGCGGTATCTGACGCCGGCGTTGCATGCGAGCACGCAGGTGATCGCGGCGTGGAGCGACGGGGTGGCGTGGCGGGAGGCGCCGGCGAGCGGGTCGGCGTCGCTGCCGGCGCTGGCGGCGACGGCGCTGCCCGCACCTGCTGCACCTGCATCTGCACCTGCGCCGGCGCCGGCGGCGCTCTCGCCGCAGGTGCTGCACGAACACGTGCGCCAGGTGGTGCTGGAGCGGTTGGCGGAGTCGCTGATGGTGGAGCTGTCGGCGATCCGTCCGGAGGAGTCGTTCGCGGAGTACGGTCTGGACTCGCTGCTGGCGGTGCGGACGGTGGAAGCGATCAACGCGACCCTGGGCACGACGCTGACCAGCACGAGCCTGTTCGATTACAGCTCGGTGGAGAAGCTGACGGCGCACCTCGTGCGCAGCTTCCCGGCGCAGTTGGCGACGGCGCTGGGCTTGGGCGCAGCGGCGGAGGCATCGTCACCGGCGATGAGCGCGCCCGCGGCGGCGTCCGCGCCCATGGTTCCGCTGTCGCAACCGACGGCTGCGGCGCCCGCTGCCGCGCCGCTCTCACCGCAGGTGCTGCACGAACACGTGCGCCAGGTGGTGCTGGAGCGGTTGGTGGAGTCGCTGATGGTGGAGCTGTCGGCGATCCGTCCGGAGGAGTCGCTCGCGGAGTACGGTCTGGACTCGCTGCTGGCGGTGCGGACGGTGGAAGCGATCAACGCGACCCTGGGGACGACGCTGACCAGCACGAGCCTGTTCGACTACAGCTCGGTGGAGAAGCTGACCGCGCACCTCGTGCGCAGCTTCCCGACGCAGTTGGCGACGGCGCTGGGCCTGGGCGCAGCGGCGGAGGCGACGATACCGGTGCCCGCAGTGGCGTCTGCCCCTGCGGCTCCGTCATCGCAACCGATGCCCGCAGCGGTCGCGCCCGTCGCGCCGTCGCTCTCGCCGCAGGTGCTGCACGAACACGTGCGCCAGGTGGTGCTGGAGCGGTTGGCGGAGTCGCTGATGGTGGAGCTGTCGGCGATCCGTCCGGAGGAGTCGTTCGCGGAGTACGGTCTGGACTCGCTGCTGGCGGTGCGGACGGTGGAAGCGATCAATGCGACCCTGGGGACGACGCTGACCAGCACGAGCCTGTTCGATTACAGCTCGGTGGAGAAGCTGACGGCGCACCTCGTGCGCAGCTTCCCGACGCAGTTGGCGGCACTGCTGGGCGGACCTGCGCCCGCGGCCGCACCGGTGGATGCCGGCGCGCCGCTGGCGGCGCTGCTGGCGGCACCCGCATCCGCCCCTGCATCGGGACCTGCGCCGGCACGACAACCGCAACCTGTACCGGGCACGGTCGAGCCGGCGGTGGCCTCGCCCGCGGCGCAGCCGCGGATCGCGATCATCGGGATCAGCGGCCGCTACCCGCAGTCGCCGGACCTGGAGACGCTGTGGGTCCACCTCACGGCAGGCGCGGACCTGACCGAA
>JBIJAD010000166.1:0-8258 GCA_044345955.1 Lysobacteraceae bacterium | reverse complement strand
GAGAGCCTTCATCAGCGGTCGCATGTCGACGCGGCCGGTCTTGCCGCTTGATCGAACCCATCGTCGCGGCCACACTCTGCACGGATGAAGCCCACCGTCGCACTCGCCGCGATCAGGACCGTGCACACCCTGGTGTGGGCCTTCTTCGTCGCCTGCATCGTCGCGGTGCCGGTGGCCGCGCATGTCGGACATTTCGGCGTCGCGGCCTGTGCGGCGGGTGCAGTGATGATCGAAGTGCTGGTACTGCTGTTCAATCGCTGGCGCTGCCCGCTGACCGGCGTCGCCGCACGCTATACCGAGGACCGTCGCGACAATTTCGACATCCATCTGCCGCTGTGGTTGGCGCGGAACAACAAGACGATCTTCGGCGGCCTGTTCGTGATGGGTTTTGCTTATGCGCTGCTGCGCTGGGGGCAAGCGGGGATGCCCGGCATCGATGCATGAGCGGTCGGGGGCGTGCCGATGCGCGTCGATATTCGGATATCCGGATGCGCGATCCGGGCCGCCACCGCATCGCGGTTACAGCAGGCGCAGCGTGATCGCCTTGAGTACCGCATGGGTGCGATCGCGGCAGTCGAGTTTCACCAGCAGTTCTGAGATGTAGTTCTTGACCGTGCCTTCGGACAGATGCAGGCTGCGGCCGATTTCCTTGTTGGAATAACCGCCGGCCACCAGACGCAGGATCGAGCGTTCGCGTTCGGTCAGGCGCAGGCCCTCGGCGGATTCGGCATCGACGCTCCAGGCCGCGCGCACCGGACCGAGACTCACCGGCTGCAGCAGGGTTTCGCCCGCGGCGACGCGCCGGATCGCGGCCCTGAGATCTTCGGGCGAGGCGTCCTTGAGCAGGAAGCCCTGCGCACCGGCGTCCACTGCGCGCATCATCAGGTCCGGATCGTCGAAAGTGGTGAGCAGGATCACCGGAGTGGCGTCGCCGCGTTCGCGCAGGGCGCGGATCAGGCCGAGTCCGCCGAGCCCGGGCATGCGGATGTCGCTGACGATCACGTCGACCGGGCGCTGCGGCAGGGCCGCGAGCAGGCGTTCGGCGTCGGCGCTTTCCAGCGCGATCTCGAAACCGAGATCGGCGAGCAGGCTGGACAGGCCGCGCAGTACCAGCGCCTGATCGTCGCACAGCGCGATCCGGGTCGCGCGTGCGTTCACGCCGCGCGCTCCGGCAGACGTGCGCACACGCGCAGACCGCGCGGCGGCGTCGGCCGCAGTTCGAGCGTGCCGCCGAGCTCGGCCACACGCTCGCGCATGCCGGTCAGGCCGTTGCCCGGTTCGATCCGCGTCGGTGCGATGCCGTCGTTCTCCACGGTCAGCTCGAGTGCGCCGGTGTGTCGGCGCAGACGCACGACGATGCGCGTGGCGCGGCCGTGGCGCAGCGCATTGGTGATCGACTCCTGGGCGCAGCGCAGCAGGGTCTGGGCCTGATCCAGGTCGTCCACGCGCAGGCCGTCCTCGACCTCGATCGCGATCCGGGTGCCGGGCATCGGATGCGCCAGCGCCTCCAGCGCGGCGCGCAGATCAAGTCCGTCGTGCGCGCGCAGGGCGCCGACCACCTGACGGATCTGGTCGAGCAGTTCGTCGGCGAGCGCTGCGGAGACGCGCACTTCCTCGCGTTCGGCCAGTGCGGGGTCGCGAGCGAGACGGGCGAGATTGAGTTTGAGCCCAGTCAGACTGTGGCCGGCGACATCGTGCAGTTCGCGCGAGAGTTTCAGGCGCTCGCCCGAGCGCGCGGACTCCTCCAGCAGCCGACGGGTGGCGAGCAGTTCGGCATTGACCTGCGCGAGGTGGGCGCGGGCGCGTTCGCTGCTGCCGGCGTAGTGGCCGGTGAGCCCGGCGAAGGCCTGAAAGCCCATCACCGGCAGCATCCACAGCAGGGTCTGCGCGATCTGTCCCGTATGCTCGAACCAGATCCACGCGATCGCGGTGTTGAATGCGAGCATCCACGCGACCGCCGTCCACGGCCTGAACACCAGCACCACCTGCGCGGCGACGATGATCAGCAGCACCGTGGTCTGACCCTCGCGCAACAGCCATTCGGCGACCACCACCAGCACGCCCTGGGCCAGCATGGTCCAAGGCAGTTTCCAGGTTTCGCGCCGGGAATCGCGCGCGGCGCAGACGACGAACAGCGCAAGCACCCCGAGCAGGGCGAGGATGCCGGCCCATTCGCGCGGGTCGCCGGCGATCGCTTTCTGCCGGTCCACGGCGCCGAAGAAGATCGCCAGCCAGGTGATGTAGGCGGCCAGGTTCAAGGGCGAAAACACGCGCTGCGACCAGGTTCCTTCGCGGGACTGCAGGCGGGCGGCCGCGTCGGACGGCAGGTCGGGGTCTGGCGCGGTCATGGTCGGCATCATCGCAGTCGCGACCGCGATGCGGAAGGCGATGGAGCGCGAAGGTGACTTTTCTCACCCCCTGCGGGTGCCGAGGCGCAGGTACCGGGCATGGCCGTCGCTGCGGAGACTGTGCGCAGTCCCGAGGAGATCCCGCCATGCTCTACAAGACCCTGCTCACCCTTCACGGCCTGTGCGGTCTGGTCGCACTGATCACGTTCTGGATCGCCGCGTTCGCGAAGAAGGGCTCTCCCCTGCATGTAGGCACCGGCAAGGTCTACCTGTCGGCGATGCTCGGCATCGTCGCCACCGCGCTGCCGATGGCGGCGATCATCGCCACCACCGGTCGGGTCGGGATCGCGACCTTCCTCATCTATCTGGTCGTCATCACCGCGTCGTCGATGTGGCTGGGCCGACGCGCGATCCGGCGCAAGCGCGATCAGACCGCGTTCCGCGACCGCAGCTATCTCGCGGTTGCGATGCTGAACCTGATCGTGGCGGCGGTGGTGTTCGTTATCGGCGCGCGGATGTCGATGACGCTGCTGATGGGTTTCAGCATGGTCGGCTTGGTCGGCGGTGTGCAGATGCTGTGGCGTCGCGCGCGTCCCGAGGCGTCGATGCGCTGGTGGCTGCGCGAGCATTTCGGCGCGATGATCGGCTGCGGCGTGGCCACCCATATCGCCTTCCTCGCGATCGGTCTGGATCGTCTGGCGCGCGCGGCCGGCATCGATCCGCCGGGCTGGTATCACCTGATCGCATGGTTCGCGCCGCTGTCGCTGTCGATCGTGATCGCGGCCTGGCTGGAGCGAAAATACATGGCGACGAAATCACCGGCCGCGGCGCAGGCGGGTTGAACCAGTCCGCGGATCACAGCCCCAGTCGTGCGCCCACCAGTGCCCGCACCTGCGCCTCGGCCCGCCCGGGGCGCAGGGCGTCGACGAAGCGGTCGGGACGCAGCCCGGCTTCGCCCGACAGCACGCGCGGCAGCGCTTCGGCGATCTCGCGCGGATGGCGCAGGCGCAGGGCGACGCCGGTGGCCTGCAGGCGCGCGGCGTGGTCGAACTGGTCGTAATCGGTGGGCAGCACCAGAGACGGCACACCGGCGCGCAGGCATTCCCACATCACTCCGGCGCCGCCGTGGTGCAGTACCGCGCGCATCCGCGGTATCCAGCCCGGGTAATCGACCCAGGCATGGCGATGCAGTGCGGTGGAACGACCGCGTGCGGCAGTGTCCGCTTGGAAAGCGCCGTCGCTGAAATGCAATCGCAGCGACGGCTGCGCGTGCGCCAGCGCATCGAGCGTCGTCGCCAGACCGTCCTTGGCGAAGCCCAGATGCGTGCCCAGCGTCGCGAGCACATGATCGCCGTCGTCCTGCGGCGGCGCGGGGCCGATCCCGGGCGGGCTCCACAGCAGCGGGCCGACGAAGCGCAGCGCCTGCGGCCAGTCGCGCGCGAACTCCAGCTCGCGCAGGCCGAGACCGAGGATGCACTCGTCCGAATAGGTCGCTTCGCTGCCGTTGTCGCGATAGAGCGCCGGGAAGCCGAGCGCGGCCAGTCGCCGACGATGCAATCGATGCACGCCGCGCTTGAAGGCGCGCACCGCACGCGCCGCCAGCGCATCGCGCGCGCGTCCGAACGTGCCCACGCCGGGCAGCCAGCCGCCGAGATACGCCGGAGGACCGCCCGGGGCTTCGATCACGCAGGGCGAAGGATGTGCGGTCCACCACGCGATGCGATGGCGGCGCGCGACCGGGCCGGCGATCGGCAGGGTGAAATCGGCGATCGCCAGGTCCGGCCGCCGCCGCGACCAGTGCGTATCGAGCGCCGCGGCGAAGGCTTCCATCAGCGCCAGACTGCGTTCGAACTGCGCGTGCAGCCGCAGCGGATGCGCACCGACCGGATGCGGCGGGTCCGTGATCGCGCGCAACGCGGCGTCGGCACCGGGTACGACCGCGACACCTTCGAGCCCGGCCTGACGGATGCGCGACTGCGCGCCTTCGGTCGAGATCACCCGGATGTCGGCGATCGGCTGCAGAGCGCGCCCGATCGCGAGGACAGGATGCAGATGCCCGGCGAACGGCGGCGCCAGCAGGTCGATTCGCGGTCGGGTGTCATCGCCGCTCATGCGCCGGTCCGCAGCCAGTCGAGCTGTTCGCGCACCGCCACGAGCACCGCCTCACCGTCGAGATAATCCAGATGATCGTGATCGACCCGCCGCGGCGCGGGGCCGTCGCCGGGGCCGAACCAGTCGGCGATGCGGTCGCGATGTCCGCGCAGTTGCACGCCCTCGACACCGGCCGGCCAGTGCGGTGCGACCGCGCCGTAGGCGACGATCCGCAGGCGTGCGCGCTCGTGCGCCGCGAACGGCGCGATCAGCGCATCGAGCAGACTCAGGCCGCAACTGCCGACCAGCAGCAACGTGCGCGGCGCATCGCGCAGGCGCGTCTGCGCGGCCGTGCGCTGCCCGGCATCGACATCACGCAGCGCGCCGCGCTGCGCGGCCAGATACTGGCGGCCGTTGGCGAGACTCGCCCGCAGCAGCGGGACCGCGCGCCACGGCGGCGCGGTCGCCGGCCACGGGAAATTGTGCGGCTCCAGGTCGATGCCGTCGGCCTCGGCCGACAGGGTTGCCAGCACGGCGCGCTGCGCCGGCGACAAGCCGCAGCGGCCGGGGTCGCTTTGTCCGGTGAGGAAAGCGAGCCGCGGTCTCACGGCAGTTCCTCGCGGGAGTGCTCCTCGAAGCTGCCGTCGCTGCGCACGCGATAGCGATGCGTGCGCCAGCGGATCCGCGGATCGAGCCAGGCATGCAGCAGATGCAGCGGCAGCAGCAGCGCGACCAGCAACGAGGTCAGCGGCTGCAGCGGAGGCGCGGCGCCGGCGCAGGCGCGCTGCAGCGCGCGTCGACCGGAGACGTGCAACAGCGCGGCGGCGCCGGCCGCGACCGCGGCGACGGGGTGCGGCGCCGCGATCAGCAGCGCGATCGAGAGCAGCGGCAACAGCGTCGGCAGCCCCTGTTCCAGCGCGATCCGCAAGCGCATCGCCGGCGGCTGGCAACGCAGCAGCAGGCGCGCGAACAGCATCCAGCGATGCATCTGTCGCGCATACGCGGCGCCGTCGGCGAGTGCGGTGCGCATCCACACCGGCTCGCAGCGCTGTTCGATCCGCCCGCCGGCGGCCAGCACCGCCTGCGCCATCGCCAGATCGTCGGTGAGCTTGCGCAGATGCGGCGCGAAGCCACCGATCGCGCGCAGCGCATCGCTGCGCATCGCCCAGCACATGCCGTTGATGCTCGGCGAGCGGCCGCCGAGGCGCGGCGGCAGATAGGTGATCGCGGCGCCGTCGTTGACGAACCGCGCCAGCAGCCGCGAGGCCAGGCCGGGCGCGGGCAGATAGACCGGCAGCGCGGTCGCGATGATCGGCCTGCCGGCCTCGTCGAGCGCCGCGCGCAGCGCGTCGAGCGTGGTCGGCGGCAGCCGCGCGTCGTCGTCGAGCACCAGCACCGTCGTGCGGGTGCAATCGGCGAGTGCGCGATCGAGCTTGAACAGCTTGGGATTCACCGCAGCCGGGCAGGGCGGATGCACGCTCACCGCGACCTGCGTGCGCAGCGCCGGCTGTGCGCCGAGCGTCGCGGCGACGATCCGCGCCGCCGGCGGGTCGTCCTCGTCGATCAGCCAGTGCAGACGCGCGCCGCGGCCGCCGAGCGCGCGCAGGCTCGCGGCAAGGGCTTCGCCGAGGGTCGGGTCGCCGCTGCGGATCGGTTGCAGCACGTCGATATCGGCGAATCCTGCGCGGTCGTCGTCGCGGGTCGGCGCTTGCGGCATCGCGCGCAGCGCGCGCCACGCGGCGATCTGGCGCAACGCTTCGGCCAGCGCCCACAGCGCGCAGACGATCGCGGCTGCGGCCTGCAGCGTGTTCACAACGGCTGCGTCCGCTGCCAGGCGATGAAGTCCTCGAAGGCCTCGGCCAGGGTCTGCGACGGTGGGCCCAGCACCGCGCGCGCGCGGGCGATGTCGAAGGTCTTGCTGAAGGCGAGCACGTCCACGCCGAAACGGGTCACCGGCGGTTCTCCGCGCAGCGGCAGCACGGTCCATGCCAGTTCCGCCGCCCAGGCTGCGGCGAACGCGACCCGGTAGTGCACTTTTCGTGTCGGCACCGGCAGATCCAGCCGGCGGAACGTGTCGGCGAGGAAATCCTGCATCGTCACCGGCTCGCCATGGCTGAGATTGAACGCGCCGGTCGCTTCGGGCGATCGCGCCGCGCGCAGCATGTAGTCGACGATCGTGTCGACGCCGATCAGATCGCCGACCGCGGGCGGCCCGTCGCGCACGATCCGCGGCAGCTTGCCGCGCTTCGCCGCGGCCAGCAGGCGCGGGAACAGCACCGTGTCGCCGGGGCCGAACACCGCGCGCGGGCGCAGGATCGTCCATGCGCCTTCGTAGCCGCGCACCAGGGTTTCGCCCGCGGCCTTGGTCTCGGCGTAGGTGTTGGCGAAGGCCGGACCGATCGGGTCGTCCTCGCGGATGCCCAGTTGATCGCGCGGCCGGTAATGCACGGAACTTGAAGAGATGTACACCAGTTTCGGCCGCCCGTGCCCCCGGCACCAGTCGACGATGTTGCGGGTGGCCTCGACGTTGTTGCGCAGATAGTCGTGGCGGGACGCGAACGGCGAGGACAGCGCGGCGGCGTGGATCACCACGTCGGGTGCGAAATCCAGCGCGAACGGCTGCGACAGATCGATCGCGCGGTAGTCCGGGTCTGGCAGGTCGCGGCGGCCGACACCCAACAGTTCCAGCCCCGGCGTGCCGCGGAAACGCTGCATGAAGCGTCCGCCGATGAAACCCGAGGCGCCGGTGAGCAGGAGTTTCATGGCGTACCCCGCATATGCGACGGCAGTTGCGCGTAGCTGCGTGCGCAATGCGCCGGCAGTACGACATGGCCGGCATCCGCGTCCAGCGTCTGCTGCAGCCTGCGCAGGGTCTCGCCCTGCACGCCCCAGTCGTCGGCGAGCAGACGTGCCGGCCACGCCGATGCGCGTGCGCGGCGATCCGTGTCGACCCGCCAGGTGGCGTCGCCGGCGAGCAGGACTTCGCGATCGTCCTCGTGACGCAGCAGCAGACCGTGATGGCCGCGCGCATGTCCCGGCAGCGGCACCGCGCGCAGACTGCCGTCGCCGAGCAGATCGAAGCCTTCGCCGAGCGCGCGCCAGGCCGCGGGCAGCGCGATCCGCGGCCGCGATTCGATGGTTTCCGCGCGACGTTCGAAATCGTCCGGCAACAGCGCGGTCAGGGTGGCCTTGCGCAGACGCGCGATACGCCCGCCTTCACGCGCGAAACGCGCCGCGTCCGCGCCGCACCAGATCGCCGCACGCGGCAGATCGCGCAGACCGGCAACATGATCGGCGTGCAGATGCGAGGCGAACACGGCGCGGACCTCGTGCAGCGCAATGCCGTGCCGTGCCAGTTGCGCCTGCAGGCATTGCTCCGGCGGCAGGGTGACCGGCGTGGTCCAGCGATAGAAGCGTTCCGGCAGGCGCGCGGTCGCGTCGAGGAAGTGCTGTGCGTAGCCGGTGTCGAACAGCAGCGCGCCGGCATCGGGATGGCGGATCAACCCGGTCAGCGCGGGGAATTCACCGACGCGCCACGCGCCGCCGCGCAGCGCGAGGCATTCGGGGTGCACGCAATGACCGACGCGCAACATCGTGAGCTGCGTGCGCGGGAAGGATTCTCGCGTCGGCATCGTCGTGGTCGCCATGCTCACAGCCGCAGCACCGCGCCGCCGAGAGTGATGCCGGCCGCGGTGCCGACCAGCAGCGCCGTGTCGCCGGCGCGCAATCGGCCCGCCGCGCGCGCGACGTGAAGCGCCGACGGCAGCGAGGCCGACACCTGGTTGCCGTGGGTCGCGAAGATGTCTTCGATGCGGTCCG
>JBIJAD010000167.1:0-8258 GCA_044345955.1 Lysobacteraceae bacterium | reverse complement strand
CGAGAACATCGGCGACCTCGGCGGCCTGTCGATGGCCTACACCGCCTACAAACTCAGTCTGAAGGGCAAGCCGGCCCCGGTGATCGACGGTCTGACCGGCGACCAGCGCTTCTTCCTGGCCTGGGCCCAGGTGTGGAAGTCGAAGTACCGCGACGAGGCGATGCTCAACCAGCTCAAGGTCGGCCCGCATTCGCCGCCGCAGTACCGGGTCAACGGCCCGCTGCGCAATCTCGACGAGTGGTACCGCGCCTTCAACGTGCAGCCGGGCGACAAGCTGTATCTGCCGCCGGAGCAGCGCGTGCGCATCTGGTAAGCCGATCCGTGCAGGATCTCCGACGGCCGCCGCAGGGCGGCCGTCGTGCTTTGGCAGGGGCGTGCGGCGGGATGCGATCTCGCGTCGCGCTACAGCGGCCGCAGGCCATGCGCGTGGCGCAGGGCATCTTCCGCCGGGATCGGCTCGCCCAGTTGCTGGTGGGCGATCGCCTTGTTGTGCCACAGCGCGCGCCAGGTCTCGCGCAGTTCGGGCAGATAGCCGCTCTCGGCGAACGCGGTCAGCGCGCTGTCGTACCAGTGCAGTGCACCGCGGGCGTTGCCGGCGCCCAGGCATTCGTTGCCGCGGGCGAGACGCTCGCGCAGGAAATCGCGGGTGCCGGCCGGCGCGTCGCCGTCGGAGGACATGGACATCTTGGTTGCCGTGGATCGGGCCCCCTGCGGCCCGGCGATGACATACAACGCCGGAAGGTTTTCCGAGCGGCCACTCAGCCGGAATCGCTGACGGATTCGGGGGCATGCCGCGGCAGCCGCACCGAGACCAGCGCCGCGGCTGCGATCAGCCCCGCCGACACCGCCAGACACATCGCCAGACCGTACACCTGGAACAGCCAGCCCGAGAGCACGGTGCCGAGCAGACGGCCCAGCGCATTGGCCATGTAGTAGAAGCCGACGTCCAGCGACACGCCGTCCTCGGCGGCGTAGCTGACGATCAGATAGCTGTGCAGCGAGGAATTGATCGCGAACAGCACGCCGAACAGCAGCAGCCCGACGATCAGCACCGGCGCCGCCGGCAGTTCGCGCCACAGCAGCAGGGCCATCGTCGCCGGCAGGATCGCCAGCAGCGCGGCCCACAGCAGCGCCGCGCGGCCGTCGGGTGGACGCCTGCCCTGCCCGCGCCGGCCGACGATCCACGGCGCCAACGACTGCACCAGACCGTAACCGATCACCCACGCGGCGAGAAATCCGCCGACCTGCCAGAAATCCCAGCCCAGCGACTGCGCCAGGAACACCGGCAGCGCGATCACGAACCAGACGTCGCGGGCGCCGAACAGGCACAGTCGCGCCGCCGAGAGCAGATTGATCGCGCGGCTCTTGGAGAACAGGTCGCGGAACTTCGGCTTGTATTTCGACCGCCCCAGATCGCGACGCAGCGTCCACAGGCTCAGCACCCAGACCACCGCCAGCGCCGCGGCCATGGCGCCGACCGCGCCGCGGAACCCGATCCAGGTCAGCAGCGCGCCGCCGAGGAAGAAACCCACGCCCTTGAGCGCGTTCTTGGAGCCGGTCAACGCCGCCACCCAGCGGAACAGCGCGCCATCGCGGCCGTCCGGGATCAGCAGCTTGATCCCGCTCTTGGCGCTCATCTTGTTGAGATCCTTGGCGATGCCCGAGAGCGCCTGCGCGGCCATCACCCAGGGCACGACGAGCATCGCCGCCGGCACCAGCAGCATCGACAGCGCGACGATCTGCAGCGCCAGTCCGATGTGCATGGTGCGGTTGAGCCCGATCCGCGCGCCCAGCCAGCCGCCGACCAGATTGGTGACGACGCCGAAGATCTCGTAGAACAGGAACAGCGCCGCGACCTGCAGCGGCGTGTAGCCCAACTGGTGGAAATGCAGCACCACCAGCATGCGCAGCGCGCCGTCGGTCAGGGTGAAGGCCCAGTAATTGCCGGTGATGGCGAAATACTGGCGCAACTCGGGCGTGAACGCGGTCGGCATCGCGACTCAGCCGCCCGCGCCGCCGACCAGGCGCACCAGTTCCGCGGTGCGGTTCACGTAGCCCCACTCGTTGTCGTACCAGGCGTAGATCTTCACGTGGGTGCCGTTGACGACCAGGGTCGAGAGCGCGTCGACGATCGACGAACGCGGATCGTGCAGGAAATCCATCGACACCAGCGGCCGGGTCTCGTAGCCCAGAATGCCGGCGAGTTCGCCCTCGGCGGCCGCGCGCAGGAAGCCGTTCACCTCCTCCACCGTGGTCGGACGCTCGACCTCGAACACGCAGTCGGTCAGCGAGGCGTTGGTCAGCGGCACGCGCACCGCATGGCCATCGAGACGACCGCGCAGTTCCGGGAAGATCTCCGCGATCGCGGTCGCCGAGCCGGTCGAGGTCGGAATCAGATTGCTGCCGCAGGCGCGCGCGCGGCGCAGATCCTTGTGCGGCGCATCGACGATGGTCTGGGTGTTGGTGAGGCTGTGGATCGTGGTCAGACTGCCGTGGCGGATGCCGAGACGTTCGTGGATCACCTTCACCACCGGCGCGAGACAGTTGGTGGTGCACGAAGCCGCGGACACGATGCGGTGCTGCGCGGGATCGAAGCGGCCGTGATTCACGCCCATCACCACGTCCAGCGCGCCCGCCGACTTCACCGGTGCGGTCACCACCACCCGACGCACGCCCTGATCGAGATACGGCTGCAACGCATCGGGCTTGCGGAACTTGCCGGAAGCTTCGATCACGACACCGCAACCCGACCAGTCGGTGGCGGCGATGTCCTTGTGACGGCTGAAAGGGATGCGCGTCTCGCCGATGCGGATCGCGTCGTCCTCGGCGACCGCCTCGTGCGCCCAGCGGCCGTGGATCGTATCGAAATTGAGCAGATGGGCGAAGGTCGCCGGATCGCCCGCCGGGTCGTTGATGCGGACGAAGTCGATGCCCGGGCGGCCCCAGGCCGCGCGCAGGACGAGGCGGCCCATGCGGCCGAATCCGTTGATGCCGGTACGCAGATTCATGCGGAGGAAACTCCTGCGGATGGGGAGGGAGCGGGAACCGCCGCGCAGGGCTCGTCGCAGGCGCCGGATGCGCGGTCGGAGGCGACCGGCGTGCACAGCGCGGCGTCGCCACCGCAGCAGTTGTGGGTGAGGAAACCGATCAACGCATGCATCGCGGCGAAATCCGCGCGATAGCGGATGCTGCGGCCGCGAGGGGTGCCGCCGATCAGGCCGGCCGCGGCCAGGGCCTTGAGATGGAAGGACAGGGTCGCTCCGGGCATGCCCAGACCCACGGCGATCTCGCCCGGCGTGCAACCGTGCGGTCCGGCCTCGACCAGCAGCCGGAAAACCGAGAGCCGTTGAGGCTGACCCAGCGCCGCGAGCGCGCGGGTGGCTTGTTCGATTTCCATGATTCCAGAATGATCGAAAAAAATGGCGCCGTCGTGACAGTCCCGCAAACGACAGGGCCCGGTCACCCGGGCCCTGTCGGTGGAACATCGCGGATGGCGAGCTTTACGGCGTCACGGTCAGGTTGAACGGAATCGCCAGCGAAGATGCCAGCGTGTCGTTGCTCTGGATGCAGACATTGGCCCGGTAGCTGCCCGGCGCCAGGCCGGTACCGTGCGCCACCGTCATCGCCTGCACGCTGGTGCCGCGACCGAGCGAACCGCTGGTGGCGTAGGTGCCGCCGATCCACGGCGCGCCGCATGGCACGTTGCCGATCACGCGCATGGTCAGACCCGGGAGCGTCGGGTTCGCGACCCAGGCGCCGGTGCCATTGGTGGCGATGGTAATCGAGGCGAAGCCGGCGTTGCCGTTCTGGGTGTTGGAGCCGTACTGCGCGAACCGGTTGGCGAACGTGCCTCGGGTGTTGACCAGCAGCCAGTAGCGGCCGGGCGGCAGATTCACGTTCTGCCCGGCGGCGACCAGGTCGAGCTGGATGTCGTTGGCCCCGGTGACGGTGACGCCGGCGCCGGCCGGCGTGGAAGTGAAGGTCCACAGCGCGGCCGCCGGATTGGTCAACGGATTGCCCGCGGGCAGGCCGGCCGCATCGGGATACAGGCTCCAGGTGAGGTTGACTGCGGCGGTGCTCAGCGGCTGATTGCTGACCACGAAGCCCTGCACGAACAGCGACGTGATCTGGGTCGGCTCGGTCAGGACGAAGTCGTCCGCCGCGAACTGGCCCTGACTGCCCGCAGTCGCCGGATCGGTGTAGACGGTGTTGCGGAAGCCGCTGGCGATGCCGTCGCTGGTGGCGTTGATCACCCGCTGCGAGGCGGTGCCCGAGTTGATGAAGTTGTAGGTCAGGGTGGAGCCGCCGGTGTTGGCGACCGTGAAGTAGGTCGAACCGACCGCATTGGTGGCGATGCTGGCCGACAGCGCGCTCGGCACCGACAGCACCGGCGGCTGCACCGCGATGCCGATCGGCAGGCGCAGGACCGGGCTGTTGCCGGTGGCCGGCGTCAGCACGACGTTGCCGAAGGTGAAAGCGCCGTTGGCCGGCAGGCTGAAGCCGTAGACGCTGATGCGCAAGGTCAGCGAGCCGTTGCCCGGCACGGTGATGATCGGCGTCACCGCACCGCTCACGCCCTGCAACTGCACGCGCCAGCTCGTGGCCACCGCACCGGTGTTGCGGAAGGTGCGGAAAAAGGTGCAGGTCGGGAAGCAACTGCGGTTGTACAGGTTCGGCTGGTTCAGCGTGGCGGGATCGCCGCCGGTGGCCGGATTGGCCGCGAGGTAGTTGGCGCGGGTCTCGTTCATCACCAGACCGGCCGCGATCGCGCGATCGACCTGGACGCGGCCGCTGCCGCGACCGAACGGATTGGCGAGCGTGACCTGATCCTCCAGGAACACCGTCTGCTGCGCGGTCATCATCAGCGCCGACTTGACCTCGGCCGGGGTCCAGGTCGGACGCGCCTGACGGATCAGCAGCGCGGCGCCGGCCTGATGCGGCGAGGCCATCGAGGTACCGCTGAACAGCTCGACCGCATTCTCGGAGCCGGTGAGCGCCGTGCCGGACACGGCCGCAAGCACCTGGGTGCCGGGCGCGGTGATGTCGGGCTTGAGGATGTTGAAGGTGCCGGCCGGGCCGCGCGAACTCGACGCGGACAGCGCATCCGGGGTGTTCGGGACCGGAAGATCCGTGAACGGGAGCTCCGCGGTCGCGGTGAGCGGATTGGCCTGACCGAAATTGCGCAGCGCATCGCCCTCGGCCTGGGTCACGCTGAAGGTCGGGATCGTGGTGCCCGGCACCGAGGGAATGATGATGCCCGCGGCATTGTTGGCGATCACCACCGCCACCGCACCTGCAGCGCTGGCGTTGTTGACCTTGATCGCGAACGAGCAGGTGCCGCGGCGGATGACCGCGATCACACCGGCGAAAGTGTTGGCCGGATACGCGGCGCAGCCATCGCTGGCGGTATCGATACCGGCGCTGATGCGCAGCGGCGTCGTGCCCGGGAGGGTCGCAGACAGGTTGACGCCGCCGGTGGCGCGGTTGATGAACATCTGCGCCAGATTGACCGGCACCGGCGCGGGGCCGGTCACGCGGATCACCGGCAAGAAAGCGGCGCGACCATGCTGGGCGTTGGCGGTGGAGCTGACCCAGGGCTGGAGGTGGCCCATGGTGTTCGGACCGGGGCCGGAGTTGCCGGCGGACGCGGAGACGTAGATTCCGGCGTCGACGGCGTTGAGGAACGCGAGCGAAATCGCATCGCTCCAAGGCGACGTGCCGCCGCCGATCGAGTAGTTGATGGCGTCGACGATGCCGTCGGCGACCGCCTGGTCGACCGCCGCGGCGGTCGAGACGTTGGGGCACAGGCCGCGACCGGTCGAGATCTCGGTGTAGCAGACGTCGTAGGCGATGATGTTGGCGCGCGGGGCGACGCCGGAGATGCGGCGCAAACCGCCGGCATAGAGCGCATCGCGGTAATTGCCTGCAGCGGTCGAGGCCACGTGGCTGCCATGGCCGTTGGTGTCGCCGAAGCCCGGCTCCTCGCGGCTGTTGGCCGCGGTGCACTGCTGCGCGCTGCTGAAGTTGCAGACGAAGTCGTAGCCGCCGATCAGCTTGGCGTTGCAGCGACCGTCGTCGACGCCACCCGGCGCACAGGTGCCGAGATAGTTGCCGGCGCCAAGCGGGTTGGTGTGGACATAGCCATCGATCGGATCGACCGCGGCGAACGACGGGCTGCCGAAGTTGATGCCCGAGTCGATGACGCCGATCACCATGCCCTCGCCCCGATAGCCGGCGGTGGCGCCGAAGAAGGTGCCGTTCCACACCGGCGGCGCACCGATCAGGGTCGGACCGACATCGGTATCGAGCGCGTACTCGCGATAGGCTTCGACCAGTTGCACTTCCGGCATTCCGCGCACCGAGCGCGCCTCGCGGTCGCTGAGTTCGACGACCATCGCGTTCAGCGCGTGCTGCATGGTCCGCTGCGGCTGGATGTCGCGGCCGGTCGCCAGCGACATCCTGGTTTCCATCTGATCCTGGCGCGTTTCCAGATATTCGACGTATTCCTGCGCGTTGGCGCCGTCGGCGTCCAGACGCAGGGTGCCGCGTTCGTCGCGATAGCGTTCCGGCGCCGGAATGCCCGCCACGGTGCCGCGGTAGCCGGCCAGCGGCGCTTCGCGGAACACCACGATGTACTGGCCACGCTCGCCGTCCACGGCGCTGGCGGCGTCCGCTGCGCTGACGTTGCCGCTGCCCTGGTTGACCTGGCCGACAGTGTCGCCCTGATCCTTGATCGCGCTGGTCGCGGCCGAGATGTTGGTGGTGAAGATCGGGCTTCCGGGCTCGTCGCTCGAATACTGCACGACGGCCGCGGCGGCGGCCGCGATCACGCCGCACGCACCCGCGACGAGTCCCCACTTCTTCTTGCGTGACATGACTGTCCCCTGGACTGAAAGATCGTGAAGCCCCGCGAAGGAGGCGTGGACGGAATCAGGCGAACCCCTCGTACGAACGGATCAAGGCGATGCCCCCATCGTCCGTACACACCGGCAGCGCAATCGCCGGCCAGCAGCCTTCGGATCGTATACGGGAAATCCGCGCGGTGTGAAGTGCCGCCGCAGTCACGAATCCAGGGCAGGAATGCGTACGCGTAAGCACTGCTGCGACGCACAACAACCCCGCCGTGAGGCGGGGTCCTGTCAAACAAGTCGGGCCCGGAATGGAATCGGGCCGGGGGTGATCTCAGTTCCGCAGGGGCGCGGCGTCGGCCATGGCGGCCGAAGCGTCCGGGGCGAACGGCAACGAGGCCCCGCCCACCGGCACCACCACACCGATCGGCAGGCGCAGTTCGGAACTGGTGTTCACCTGTGCGCCGGTGAACAGTTCGGTCAGCACCAGCGAACCGAAGTTCCAGTTGCCGTTCGCAGGCAGACCGGCGGTGTTGATGGTCACCGGCAGCGAGGCCGTACCGCCCATCGGCACCCACAGCAGCGACTGCACCGTGCCGTTGAAGCCCACCAGTTGCACCCGCCACAGCGAACCGTAGCTGCGCGCATTGCGGAAGGTGCGGGTGAACGAACAGGAGTTGGCGCAGGTCGCGTCGGCCAGGCTCGGCAGGTTCAGCGCCGCCGGATTGCCGCCCGTGGACGGATTCGCCGCCTGGTAGTTGGCGACCGTCTCGTTCATGACCAGCCCGGCGTTGATCGCGGGGCCGATGCGGACACGACCCGATCCCCGCGCATGCGGGTTGGCCAAGGTCACCTGATCTTCCAGGAATACCTGGGTGGTCGCGGTCATCATCAGCGCCGACTTCACTTCCGACGGCGTCCACGCCGGTCGCGCCTGGCGTACGAGCAGCGCCACGCCGGCGATGTGCGGCGATGCCATCGAGGTACCGCTGAGGATGTCGATCGCCTGTTCCGAACCGGTCAACGCGGTACCGGCATAGGCCGCGAGGATGTTGACGCCCGGCGCAGTGATGTCCGGCTTGATGAGATCGAAACTCGCCGCCGGGCCGCGCGAACTGAACGAGCCCAGCGCGTCGGGCGTGTTCGGGACGCCGGTGGGCGGATGGGTGATCTGTGCGGTCGCGGTCGTCGGGTTGGCATTGCCGAAGTTGCGGATCGCATCGCCCTCGGCCTGGCTGACAGAAAAGGCCGGCAATGCGCTGCCTGGCGTATTCGGGATGACCGTGCCGGCCTGATTGTTGGCGATGATGACCGCAACCGCGCCGGCCGCAGCGGCGTTGGCGATCTTGTCGGTGAACACGCAGGTGCCGCGACGGATCACCGCGATCGCGCCGGAGAAGGCATTGGCGG
>JBIJAD010000164.1:0-8296 GCA_044345955.1 Lysobacteraceae bacterium | reverse complement strand
CTTTCTTTGCACAAGCAAAGAAAGGTGGCTCGCTCGCGGCAGCGAGCGAAACCAAGGGCCGAGCGGAAAGCCTCAACGATCACAGCCGTTGAATCGATCAACAGCAGATCCCTCGCTAATCGCTCGGGATGACAAAGCATTGTTGAGTCGGCTCAAGTCATTGAACCACTGAAGAAAACGTGGGGACATCTCAGACCTTGGCGCACCGCCCAAGTGATCTCAGCCGTCGGTGCGCCGAGGCGCACCCTATGCCCGCTCTACCGAGCGCGGATCGATCGGAACGCCTCAGCGCTCGTAATTCGCCACCGCCAACTGCAGCATCGCCTTCATCTGCTCGCGCAGCGCGGCCGGTTCGACGATTTCGGCGTCGGGGCCGTAGTGCAGCACGTCCATCAGCAGCTCGCGCGGGGCGCTGTAGGGCACCTTGCGCTCGAAGCGGCCGTCGGGGAGGTGGCGGTCCTGCTGCTGCGAGTGCCAATGTTCGTCGGCGACCCAGCGCGCGATCTTCTGGTTGAAGACGATCGTGGCCCAGCCCTTGGGCGCGCCGGAGAAGATGCCGTAGCTGCCGGCGAGGTGATCGTTGAGTTCGGTTTCCGGCACGTCGCGGGCGGCGGCGTCCTGCATCCGCGGCACGGACACACGATCGACCGAGAAACTGCGCAGCGCCTCGCGATCGTGATCGAAGGCGTCGAGATACCAGTTGCCGCGGTAGTGGGTGATGCGCTGCGGCGAGACCGTGCGCCGGGTCTTCTCGTCGGTGGAGCGGGCGCGGTATTCGAAGCCCAGTTGCTTGCGCTCCAGCACCGCCGAGCAGACGATCCGGAACACCTGCTCGTCCATCTTCCGGGTGCGGTGGGGGATCACCCGGACCCGCTCGACCGGCCAGCGCTTGCCGGGGGCGTGTTCCTCCAGCAGCTTCTCGATCCGCTGCTGCAGCGGCGCCAGCGCCGAGGACAGCACGCCGCCGCCGGTGCGGCTGAGCAACTGCTGCGCGGCGAGGAGGGCGTGCAGTTCCTCGGAGTTGAGCCACAACCCGGGCAGTTCGAAGCGTTCGCCCTCGCGCGGGTCGTAGCGAAAGCCGGCCTCGCCGTCGCCGACGATCGGCGCCATCAGCGCGTCGCGCAGGAAGGCCAGGTCGCGGTAGGCGGTGGCGCGCGAGCATTCCAGCTCGTCCTGCAGCCGCTTGACCGTGACCGGGTAGCGGGCGCTCTTGAGGATGCGGTGCAGCGAGAGAATGCGTTCGTAGCGGTCCATGTGCTCGATTATGGCGGAGGGAGGGGGGCCCGGGCAGACGGCGGCGGAAAAAGTCGACCAGCAGGGTGTTGAAGAACGCGCATCGTGCGCGTTCTTCAAGTCACCAGCACGGCACATATCCGGACTGGTTCCCGACGAATCAATCGCTTACGCGCTTGCTTCGTCGTCGCAGCCATCCTTGGCTGCGTCAGCAGGCCGTTTTTCAACAGCCTGCTTGCCCGGCGCAACCGACGGGCGCCCGCCTGCCTCCATGGCAAGGCGACCAGCGTAACCCGCCGGTGCCTCACCGGTTGAGACGCCGCCGATGGCCCCCGCCCCGTGCGAGGCTGTCCCACCCACCCGCCCCCTTCGACGACCCCCGACATGGCAGACGATGCGATCCGGCAGTACTACGGCGAAACCCTCACCCATCAGCGCGATCTGAAGACCGGCGCCTGCTGCAGCCCGGAGGCCATGCCGCCCTGGCTGCTGGAATGGCTGCGCGAGGTGCCGCGCGAAGTGACCGACCGGTTCTACGGCTGCGGGTCGCCGATCCCGGCCGCCGCCGAGGGCGCCACGGTGCTGGACCTGGGCTGCGGCACCGGCCGCGACGCATTCCTGTGCTCGCGTCTCGTCGGCCCGAGCGGCCGGGTGATCGGCATCGACATGACCCCGCAGCAACTGGCGGTCGCCCACGGCGCGCAGCACGCGTACCGCGCGCGCACCGGGCTGGACAACATCGAGTTCCGCGACGGTTCGATCGAGGACCTGGCCGCGGCCGGGATCGCCGATGCCAGCGTCGATGTGGTCGTCTCCAACTGCGTGCTCAATCTCGCCGCGGACAAGGGCCGGGTGCTGGCCGAGGCATTCCGGGTGCTGCGCCCGGGCGGCGAGCTGTATTTCTCCGACGTGTTCGCCGACCGGCGCATCCCGCCGGCGCTGCTGGCCGACCCGGTGCTGCGCGGCGAGTGCCTCTCCGGCGCGCTGTACATGGAAGATTTCCGGCGCATGCTGCTGGGCCTGGGCTGCGCGGATTTCCGGATCTGCGCGCGCACTCCGATTCCGCTGCTGGATACCGAAGTGGAGGCGAAGATCGGCCATATCCGCTTCGAGAGCGTGACCGTGCGCGCTTTCCGTCTGGATCTGGAGGACCGCTGCGAGGACTACGGCCAGGTCGCGACCTATCGCGGCAGCATTCCGCATCACCCGCACGCGTTCGCGCTGGACGATCACCATCGTTTCGAGACCGGCCGGCCGATGCTGGTCTGCGGCAACACCGCCGACATGCTGGCCCGCACCCGCTACGCACCGCATTTCGCGGTCAGCGAGCGCGGAGCGCATTTCGGGTTGTTCGACTGCGCGCCGCCGGTCGCGACGGCGGTCGCCCCGGCCGCCTGTTGCTGAGCGCCTGCCCATGATCTCCTCGAAAAAAACCCTGTTGCTGCTGCTGGTGCTGGGCGCCATCGTCGGTCTTTACGCCGCCGGGTTCGGTCAATACCTGAGCCTGTCCGGGATGCAGTCGCTGCTGGGCGAAGCGCGCGCCACCGCCGCGGCGCATCCGTGGGCGGCGATGCTCGGTTTCGCCGCGCTGTACGTCGTCGCGACCGCGCTGTCGTTCCCCGGCGCGACCGCGCTGACCCTGTTCGCCGGCGCGGTGTTCGGGCTGTGGACAGGGGCGGCGATCGTGGCAGTGTCCGCCACCCTCGGCGCGACCCTGGCGATGCTCGGCGCACGCTATGTGCTGCGCGATGCGGTGCGGGCGAAGTTCGGCGAGCGGCTGGCGGCGATCGACGCCGGCGTCGCGCGCGAGGGCGGGTTCTATCTGTTCGCGCTGCGGCTTGCGCCGGTCTTCCCCTTCTTCGTCATCAATCTGCTGATGGGCCTGACCGCCATCCGCACCTGGACCTACACCTGGGTGAGTCTGGTCGGGATGCTGCCCGGCACCCTCGTCTACGTGAACGCGGGGCGCGAATTGGGCCGGCTGCAGAGCGCCGGCGACATCCTGAGCCTGCCGCTGGCGCTGGCGTTCACCGCGCTGGCGCTGCTGCCGCTGGCCGCGCGCCGTGCGCTGGACGCGCTGCGTCTGCGCCGGGTATATCGCGGCTGGACCCGGCCGAAACGCTTCGACCGCAATCTGATCGTGATCGGCGCCGGCGCCGCCGGGCTGGTCACCAGCTACATCGCGGCGACGGTGCGCGCGAAGGTCACGCTCATCGAGAAAGCCGAGATGGGCGGCGACTGCCTCAACCGCGGCTGCGTGCCGTCGAAGGCGCTGATCCGCGCCGCGCACGCGGCGGCCGAGGTCGATCATGCCGGGCGATTCGGCATCCCCGCGCAGCGCGGCCGGCCGGACTTCGCCGCGGTCATGGCGCATGTGCGCGCGTCGATCGCGACGATCGAGCCGAACGATTCGGTCGAGCGCTACACCGGGCTCGGCGTCGAAGTGCTGCAGGCCGAGGCGAAGATCGTCTCGCCCTGGGAAGTCGAAGTGGACGGCCGCCGACTCAGCGCCCGGCATCTGGTCGTCGCCACCGGCGCGCGGCCGTTCGTGCCGTCGATCCCGGGCCTGGAGACGGTGCCGTATCGCACCTCGGACACGTTCTGGTCGCTCGATGCCCTGCCCGAGCGGATCGTGGTGCTGGGCGGCGGGCCGATCGGCTGCGAACTGGCGCAGGCGCTTGCGCGCCTCGACTGCGACGTGAGTGTGGTCGAAATGGCGCCGCAACTGCTGATCCGCGAGGACGCCGATGCGGCGGCCGTGGTCCACGCCGCGCTGGAGCGCGACGACGTGCGCGTGCTGACCGGCCATCGCGCGCTGGAAGCCCGCGCGGGCGCACCGCATCTGCTGGTGGTCGAGCACGACGGCGCGCGCAGCGAGCTGCCCTTCGACCTGCTGCTGATCGCGGTCGGGCGCACGCCCAACGTCGATGGCTTCGGCCTGGAGACGCTCGGTATCCCGCTGCGCCCGAACCGCACGATCGAGACCGACGCGTATCTGCGCACGAAGTTCCCGAACATCCTCGCCGTCGGCGATGTCGCCGGCCCGTTCCAGTTGACCCATGCCGGCGCGCATCAGGCCTGGTACGCCGCGGTCAACGCCCTGTTCGGGGGCCTGCGCCGGTTCAAGGCCGACTACCGCGTGCTGCCGGCGGCGGTGTACACCGATCCGGAGCTGGCGCGGGTCGGTCTGAACGAACGCGAGGCAGCGGCGCAGGGCATCGCGGTCGAAGTGGTGACGCACCCGTTCGCGGAACTGGATCGCGCGATCGCCGAAGGCGCCACCGAGGGCTTCGTCAAGGTCCTGGTGGTGCCGGGCAGGGACCGCATCCTCGGCGCGACCGTGGTCGGCGCCCGCGCCGGCGACCTGATCGCGCTGTTCGCGCTGGCGATGAAGCAGAACATCGGGCTGGACAAGATCCTCGGCACCGTGTTCGCCTATCCCACCTTCGCCGAGGCGGCCAAGTTCGCCGCCGGCGCGCGCCGCAAGCGGCACAAACCGGAGCGGCTGCTGGCCTGGCTGCAGCGCTATCACGACTGGAATCTGAAAGGATGAACATGGTCTTCGTTCGCGATCCGAATACGCGTGATCGCTGCCCGCACCGCCGCCGCAGAGCGGCGTCGGCGCCGCGCAGTCCGCTGGCGGCAGCCTTGATCGCAGCCTTCGTCGTTGCGTCGGCCGGCGCGGCGACACCGTCGCTGGCACCGGCGAAGCGCGCGCCGAAGACCGTGCCCGCCCCGCCTTCGGTGCCTCCGGTGATCCGGCCCACACCGTTTTCCTCGGGCCCGCTGGCCGCCACCGCACCGCCCGGCTGGACGCTGCAGACACTGCCCAAGGTCGAACGCCGGACCCGCTACGATCTGGTCGGCGATGACGGCACGATCGTGCTGCGCGCACGCGCCGATGCGTCCGCGGCCTCGCTGCGGCACGGGCTGCTGGCCGACCCGAAGGCCACGCCGATCCTGCGCTGGCGCTGGCGCACCGAACGCGTGCTGCAGGGCGGCGACATGGCCACGAAGGAAGGCGACGATTACGCCGCACGCCTGTACGTGTTCTTCGATCGCGACCCGGACACGATGAGCCTGAAGGAACGCACCCTGCTCCGGCTGGGCCGCGCGCGTTACGGCGAACAATTGCCCGCCGCGGCGCTGTGCTACGTCTGGGACAACCGGCGACCGGTCGGCACGATCATGGACAACGCCTACACCGCGTTCGTGGCGATGGTGGTCGCCAGCAGCGGCGACGGCCAGGTCGGCCGCTGGCAAACCCTGCAGCGCGACGTGCGCGAGGACTATCGCCGCGCGTTCAATACCGAGCCGCCGCGGATCATCGGCGTGGCGGTGTCGGTGGACACCGACAACACCGGCGAAGCGACCACGACCTGGTTCGGCGACATCGAATTCGTCGCCGGAGGCGCGCGATGAGCGCCGCCGTCGACACCGTGAAGCCCGCGGCACCGTCCTTCGCCGAGACCCTGCGCCGGCACGATCTGCGCCTGAACCGCACGCCGCTGGAGATCCTGCAGGTCAATCTGACCGCGCGCTGCAATCTCGCCTGCACCCACTGCCATGTCGAATCCGGGCCCAAGCGCAGCGAGGCGCTGGATGCGCGCGGCATCGACCGACTGATCGCACTGCTGCCCACCGCGCCGGCGCTGCACACGCTGGATCTGACCGGCGGCGCGCCGGAACTGCATCCGGATTTCCGTCGCCTGGTGCTGGCGGGACGCGCGCACGGGCTGAAGGTGATCGACCGCTGCAACCTCACCGTGCTGTTCGAGCCCGGGCAGGAGGACACCGCCGAATTCCTCGCCGCCCACGGGGTCGCGATCGTCGCTTCGCTGCCGTGTTATTCCTCGGCCAACGTCGAGAAGCAGCGCGGCAAGGGCGTGTTCGCGCAGAGCATCGAGGCGCTGCAGCGCCTGAATGCGCTCGGCTACGGCCGCGGCGGCGACGCGCCGACGCTGGATCTGGTCTACAACCCGGTCGGGCCGTCGCTGCCGCCGGCGCAGGCCGCACTGGAAGCGGATTACCGGGCGAGACTGCAGGCGGACTTCGGCATCGTCTTCGATCGTCTCTACACCCTGACCAACATGCCGATCAAGCGCTTCCTGCACGATCTGCGCCGCGAGGGTCGACTCGATGCCTACATGCAACTGCTGATCGATCACTTCAATCCGCGCGCGGCCGAGGGCGTGATGTGCCGCAATCTGGTGTCGGTGGGCTGGGATGGAGGTCTGTACGACTGCGACTTCAACCAGATGCTCGCCCTGCCCGCGGGCGGCGCGCGCACGACGCTGTGGGACATCGCGCGGTTGGACGAGATCGAGCAGCGACCGATCGCGTTCGCCTCGCATTGCTACGGTTGCACCGCCGGCGCCGGCAGCAGTTGCGGCGGTGCGCTGACCGGATGATGAGCGCCGCCCCCCTCGCGCGCGTGTCGATCGTGCTGCCGGTCGGCCCGGGCGATCGCGCTTGGCCGCCGCTGCATGCGGTCCTGCGGGAACAGGCCGCGGAGGCCGAACTGCTGCCGGTGTTCGCGGCGGACGATCCGCAGACCGCACCGCCGAATTCGCTGCGCAGCGCACCGGGCCGCGCCCGTCAGCAGAACGCGGGGGCCGAAGCGGCGAGCCGCGACTGGTTGTGGTTCGTGCATGCCGACACCCGGCTCACGCCCGAAGCGCTGCCCGCGCTGGCGGCGTTTCTCGCCCGCGACACGCCGGCGCTGGGCTGGTTCCGGCTGCGGTTCGCCGAGGAAGGCCCGCACGCGCTGCGGCTGCGCATGCGCTGGAATGCCATCGGCGCCAACTGGCGTTCGCATGCGCTGGGGCTGCCGTTCGGCGATCAGGGGCTGGTGCTGCCGCGCGCGGCGTTCTCGCGGCTCGGCGGCTTCGATACCGCGCTGGCGTATGGCGAGGATCACGCCCTGGTCTGGGCGGCGCGGCGCGCGGGCCTGCCCCTGCGCGCGATCGACGCCGCGCTCGTCACCAGCCCGCGCAAGTACGCCGAACGCGGCTGGGCTGCGACCACCCTGCGCCATCTCGGCCTCACCGCCGCGCAGGTCTGGCGCGAGGCGCGGCGATGAACATCGGCCTCGCGATCATGGTCAAGACGCCGGGCCATTCACCGGTGAAGACCCGTCTCGCCGCGGACATCGGCAGCGAAGCGGCCGAAACCTTCCATCGGCTCGCCGCCGCGGCAGTGGCCGAGGTCGTCGCGGACGCCTGCACCCGCGCACCCGCGCTGCAGGCGCACTGGGCGGTGGCCGAGGCCGACGCGATCGACGCTGCGCTCTGGCGGCGGTTTCCGCGCATCGCCCAAGGCGAGGGCGATCTCGGCGCGCGCATGCGCCATGTCCACGAGACCCTGCGCACACGACACGGCGCGGCGCTGTTGATCGGCGCCGACGCGCCGCAACTGTGCAGCGACGATCTGCTGGCCGCGGTCGCGGCACTGCACGCACATGACCGGGTCATCGGCCCCAGCGTGGACGGCGGCTTCTGGCTGTTCGGCGGCCGCACGGCGGTGGCCGACGCGGCCTGGGAGACGACTCCGTGGTCGCAGTCGCAGACCCGCGCCCGTTTTCTCGCCGCGCTCGGCGCGACCGCGCCGCACGCGCTGCGCAGCCTGCAGGACGTGGACACCGCGACGGATCTCGCGCCGCTGCGCGCCGCGCTGGATGCACTGCCTGCGCCGACGCCCGCGCAGCGCGCGCTGGCGGCGTGGCTGCGCGACCGCTGAGGATTCATGGCAACGTTGAACAAGTCGGCGTTGCCGCGGCACATGGATGTGCCGTCCGCGAATCAATCACGCAAGTGATTGGTTCGCGGGAGCGAACACGAACTTGGTTCGTGCTTGCGACCACTGAACAAGTCCAGGAGGGACTTGTTCAGTGCTGCCTCAGTCCCCGCTGCGGAACGGTTCGCGCAGCATCCCCGGGAGCCCCTGGGCCCGGACCTCGCCCACGCCGGCCACACCGAAACGCGGCGGCGCATCGCGCGCGACCGCGCCGTAACTGCCGAACAGCCGGTCCCAGACGCTCAGATGGAAGCCGTAGTTGCGCCGC
>JBIJAD010000163.1:0-8306 GCA_044345955.1 Lysobacteraceae bacterium | reverse complement strand
AGCGACTGGAAGAATCCGGACGACCCGGAGACCGGCGTGTCCAAGGCCGAATTCCAGGTCCTCAACGGCCGCGCCGCGCATGAGGTGGTGCAGGTCAAGAGCATCCTGCTGCCGTATTTCATCCCCGTGGTGCGCACGATCACGCTCGAACGCCGCGGCAATGCGGTGTTCACCCGCCAGGACAGCGGCTGGGTCGCGGTGCGCGACGGCGAGTACCGCGCGACGCCCGGCAGCGGCATCGCCACCCATCCGGGCGTGGTCCTGCGCGCGACCAGGATCGGCAACATCCGCGAGACCGGCACCAGCTTCAGCGTCGCCGGTGGCGAATTCGTCGCTGCCTACTTCGACACCGACCTGATCGTCGACGGCGCCGGCGCACCGGTGCCGGCGCGGCGCCAGATCGGCTACGTCAAACTCTCGATCCCCGCGCTGACGCCGGCCATGTACGCGGCCCTGATCGCCAGGGTCGGACCGATGGGCGGCGCCATCGACACCACGATCGCGGTCGCCGGCGGGCGTCACCGCATGCGCCTGCACCGGGTCGGTATCGGTGTGGCCGGGCCGGAGTTCGCGATGGCGGCCTGGGGCAGCCTTGCGTTCCCGGGCGGCGGCGAATGGTCGGTGCTGGAAGCCGAGAATGCGCTCGACGCGCCGGCGCCGGTCGCGGCCGACCGCGGTCTGCCGATCATCCGCCAGGGCGCCGCCGGCGCACCCGCGATCGGGCCTTACCGCTTCGCCGATCCCGAGGATCTGTTCGACGTCGCCAACCCGGGACGCGACTACGGCATCCTGCACTCGATGGGCACCCAGCGGGCGTTCTTCCGGCGCCCGCGGATCGAAGCGGCCAGCCCGCACCGGATCGTCTCCAGCGAACGTCCGGTCATCGCCGATCCGCTGATCCTCGCCACCGCGATCGGGCCGTTCCCGCGCCAAGCCGATGCGATCCCGCTGCCTTCGGCCGCGTTCGCGCTCGAGGTGCGCGCCGACCAGTCCTGGCGACTGGATGCGCCCGCCACCTTCCCCGCGGCCATCCCGCGGCGCACGATCCGCAGCGCCGGCACCGTGCGCAGCGATATCGACTACAGCGGTTCCACCGTCACCTACACGCTGGATACCGCGGCGCCGGTGCCGTGGCGGTTCGCGCTGGAAGACGCGCTGAAGATCATGGCCCACACTTCGATGGGCGACCTGATGTCGATGGCCGCCGACATCGACGCGGAGGCCGGCCGTGCGACCCGCTTCGCCGATCCCGGGCTGCGCCTCGGCGGCCCCTTCGACATCGTCCAGGACCTGCTGACGATCATGGAGGATCTGGGCATCCCGGCGAAACCCGATGTGCGGATGACCAACGGCTGGTCGCTGAAGGTCGGACTGAAGGTGCCGTTCGTCGATGCCATGGGCGAAGACTTCAAGGTCATTCCCGGCGAACCGTTCCCGACGATCATCTTCGCCGACACGGGCGTGAAGGTGGAACTGGCGGTCGCGCCCGATGCCGACGAAGCCGAACTGGAAGTCGCCGGCTCGCCGATGTTCGGAATCAAGTCGGTGCCCGGCCTCTACGTGGTCGCGATCATCAAGTTCAAGTTGAAGCTTTCGACCAAGACCGGCACCACCTACGGCGTGCTGATCGGGGTCGGTGTCGCCTACAAGTTCCCGAAGCTCGGCCCGATCGAGTTCAAGGCGATGTTCGCCCTGACCTTCTTCGCGGTGTTCGGCGACACGGTGCTGGGCTACGGGGTCGGTTTCCTGCTCAAGGCCTCCGCCGAAATCCAGCCGATCGTCTCGGTGGACATCTCGCTGGAGGGCAAGCTGGCACGTCTCGTCGCGCAGAAGGGCCTGCCGGACGAGACCGTGTTCCAGATCGCCAAGCTGGCCTTCGCCGTCGAAATCTCGGTGTTCATGATCTTCAGCATCTCGGTCGAATACGAGACCAAGAAGGTCGAGGTGATCCAGGGGCCGCTGCTGGAGAGCGACGCGCCCGACGTGCTCTGAACCGCCTCGCGAACCGCCGCTCGATCCACAGACACGCCTTACAGACACGCCCCACAGAACGGAGTCTCCCATGTCGCTGCCGATCCGCCTGATGCTGTTGCCCTTCCTGCAAGGCTACGACGGGACACGTCTGAACCTGCGCCTGCTGGTCGCCCCGCAGACCGACCCGACCGTCGCGCCGTCGCCGGGGCTCGATCCCTACGCGAGCACAGATTTCGATTTCGAGCTGCGCTTCGTCGCAGACCTCTCGCAGTTGCCGACCTTCGGCTCCGCGGCGACGGCGTTCGCGCAGCAATCGCCTGCGCCGCCGAACGCGATGCAGATCTGCACGGCGCTGAACACCGAGTTCGGCATCGACGGCAGCGTCGGCCCCATCGACGGCCGCATCGGTGCGCCGAAGATCGTCAAGTACGCGCCGCCCGCATACCGCAAGGCGACCGGCTACGGCGGCGGCAATCCGTTCCTGCTCACCGACGACAGCTATCGCTGCGCGATCAAGGCGCCGATTCCGGCGGGGACCTCGCTGAAGGTCGAACCGCCGGTGATGTCGTGGGGCAAGGTGCTCGCCCAGGCGCTGCGCCAACCGCTGCTGGCCGAAACCCTCGGTCTGGTCCGCGAGTTCGCGATCGAGCCGCCGCCGGAGATCGTCGCCGACGGCGGTTGGCTGTACGTCGCCCTGAAGCCCGGCAGCGCCTGGAGCGCGCTGGCCGGCATCCCCGGCGCGATGCGCGTCTATGCCGCACGGATCGCACCGCTGGACGGGCCGCGCGCGCTGTTCAGCCCGGTGCTGTTCCCGGTCACCGCGGTCGCCGGCGGCGGCAGCGGCTGGGACGGCGTCTTCCGCGAATCGATCGAATACGACGACGGCTTCGCGAAAGCAGTCTATGGCCGTCAACCGCATCAGGCCGACCCGATCGCCGACGACGACGGCGAACGCCCGTCGGAGGAGCGCGGCATCCAGCTCGGCTGGGACGACGAACAGATCGTGAGCTGGTTCAACCGCCAGGTGGACAGCAGCGCCGGCGCGGTCGACGCGCCGTTGGGCGTGATGGGCTATCGGGTGGATGTGCGCGAAGCCGGCGAACCGGACTGGGAATCGCTGGTGCTCGCGCGCACCGCGGTCACCCTGCAGGGCAATGCGATCGGCGATCGCGAGACCGACTGGCGGGTCGAAGTCGCTCCCAACCGGCTGCTCGGCGACACGTCCGGGCGCAGTTGGCTGCCGAGTTACATGACCGCGTGGAGCGGACCTTCGCTGATCGGCATCGATCCGCTGGTATCCGAACTGCGTGGACTGCCGCCGCCGGCCGGTCCGGTACAGGGCGTCGATCCCACGACCGCATTGCGCTACGGCAGACGCTACGAATTCCGCGTGCGTTTCACCGATCTCACCGGCGGCGGCCCCGACGCGGACGCCGAGCCGCGCAACGGCGGTCCGCAGCCGGTGGCAAGCATCGACTTCCGTCGCCACGTGCGTCCGGTGGGCGTGCAGATCGATCCGCGACTGCCGCTCGATCCCGATCCGGCCAACCCGCCGGCTTCGATCCAGGTCACTCGCCCGCGGCTCGGTTATCCGGCCTGTCTGATGGCCGGAGGTTCGGCTGCGGACCTGCAGGCCGACATCGCGCCCGCCAAGCTCGCCGGTCGCCCGCCCGGCCTGCCCGACCCGGACGTCGACGTGCTGGAAATCGCGGTCGAAGTGGCCACACCGGAACCGGGCGCCGCCAGCCGCTATCGCAGGCTGTACACCACCACGCGCCCCTATCCGGCCAGCGGCCCGCTGACCCTCGACTTCGAGTGGACCGATCAGGCGAATGCATCCGACACGCCGGTCGCGCCCGCCGGACCGATCGCGTTGCCGACCTCGCGCAACGTCCGCCTGCAGCTCACGCCGATCGCCGCGGCGAAAGCCGACTATTACGCCGGCGAAGACGTGCGTCGTGGCCAGACCAGAATGGTGACGGTGCGCGCACCCGCCGGCGACGAACGCGATCTGCTGCGTCAGGGCGGCGGTTCGTTGATCGAAGGTTTCTTCCTGCAACCGGCCGAACCGCTGTCGCCGGCGATGGTCGCCGCGCAGCGTGCCGCCGGCCTGGGCGCGCTGATCGCCGAGGATCCGCTCGGCCGGCTCGCCGCCGCGCTGGATCTCGACCGCAAGGACACCATTCTCCGCGCACGCCGCGGGCGCCGGGTGATGTTCGGCGTCAATCCGCTGCTGCGGCACGTCATCGGCCCCGACGGCGCGAGCGTGAACTTCGCGACCGCCAACGAAATGACCCGGCTGTGGCTGGTCGCGACCGTGCTGGAACTGCGGCGCGACTGGAGCTGGGACGGCCTGGATCACGTGCGCATCGAGCGCGACGGCCGGGAGGTCGGCAGGATCGCGGCCAGCACCAGCGCCGGCCACGAAGCCGAAGGCGATGCCGAGCGCGACAGCTCGACCCTGGTCTTCCTCGACGCGATCGATCCCAAACCCGCAGCGGGCAGTTTCCCCAGGCCGCTGCATCCGGATTACACGATCGTGCCGGTGTTCCGGGTCGCCCCCGCGCAGGAGGACGCGCCGCTGACGGCCTCGATCCTGCTGCCGGTCACCACGCCGCCCGCGCAGGTGCCGAAACTGGTATCCGCCGGTCTCGCGCTCTCGCCCTATCGCCGCGATCCGGCCTACGCTTCGACCGAGGAACGGCGCAAGGCGGTGTGGCTGGAATTCGACCGCGCGCCGGACGACCCGGAAGACCGCTACTACGCCCGTGTGCTGACCAGCGCGCCCGATCCGGTGCTCACCGATGTCGTCGCCGATGTGCCGGAGATCCCGGACCTGCCGCTGCCGATCGATCCGGAACCGATCCGCCGGATCGTGCCCGGGCAAGGCGACGACCGCGCCGGCCAGGCCAGCATGCAGATGCTGCTGCCGACCTCCAGCCCGCGCCACTTCCTGCTGCCACTGCCGCCCGGCCTGACCGACGACGCGCCGGAACTGTTCGGATTCTTCGCCTACGAGTTCCGCGTCGGCCATTTCGGCGTCTGGAGCACCGCACAGGGCTTCCCCGGACGCGCCCTGCGCGTGGGCGGCATCCAGCATGCGCCGCCGCCGCTGAGCTGCGCGGTGACCCGTACCCGCACCCGGCTCACGGTCAGCGCCGCGTTCGCCGATCCGGTGCACGAGGGACGCTCGCTGCGCCCCGCGCAACCGGTCACCGAACTGTGGGCCCTGCTCTACGCCCGCGTGCACCAGGCCGACGACGCCGATCGCCGCAACATCCTGCTCGGCCGTCGCCGCCTCGACCCGCCCCGCCGGCAGAAACCGAGCCGCGGCGATCGCTACGGCGCGTATGCCGGCGACGCGCAGGCGCGCGCCGACGGCAAGGCCGACTGGTCGCACGCCGAGATCGTCGCCACGCTCGCTCAGCTCACGCTCGGGCCGGATGCGCCCTTGAGTTGTCTGGTGGTGGAAACCCTGCCCGGCGAAAGCCCCTACGCCGACCCGGTCGCGGGCAATCTGGGCTACGAACGTTTCCTCAGAACCTCGCCGCTCACCGCCGTGCCCGAGGTCTGCTGATCGCCGGGCTCACGCAGGCCGGGCTTCTAAAGCGTGCTCGTTCGCGGGACTGTCAACCGGCCGACAGCGCCGCCGCGATCGTGACCAGCAACGCGCAGGTCACGATCGCGGTGATGTTGCGGCGCAGACGCAGGAACCACGTCGGCCAGATGCCGCGCCGGTGCAACCGGCGATCGAGCGCGAACAGCGTCGCGAAGCAGACCATCAGCAGCGCCAGCCCCCACACCCCGCCGATCAGCAGCGCGCCCCAGGCCAGCAACGCCACGACGTTGCTCGCGATCAGCAGGTTGTCGCCGCAGCGTTCCCCGGCGAACAGTTGCACGGCCCAATGGATGCCGGCGATGAAGGACGCGATCACCGCGCCGTAGCCGATCGCAACCGCGACCGGATCGAGACTCGACAGTCCGGCGATCGGGCCCGTCCATGCGAGCAGCGCGCAGGCGAGGAACGGCAGCGACCCGGCGTACACCAGCCCCTGCGCCAGACGCAGGAACGACGGCGTGGCCTCGCCCATCGCGACGGGCGCCCCGGGATCGGATTCAGCGGGCCGCATAACGCTTCAACACCGGCAGCGGAATCAGCCCCAGCGTCGCGACGTGGGTCGCCTCCAGCCGCAGCGGCGGCGCCAGCCCGGCGGCCTCGGCCTCCAGCCAGCGGGTTGCGCACAGACACCAGCGATCGCCCGGCTTCAGCCCGGGAAAGTCGTACTCCGGCCGCGGCGTCGACAGGTCGTTGCCCTGCGCCTGGCTGAATTCCAGAAACTCGCGCGTCATCACCGCCGCGACCAGATGCAGTCCGACATCCCCCGGCCCGGTCCGGCAATACCCATCGCGGTACCAGCCGGTCATCGGGTCGGTTCCGCAGGGCGCGAGGGGTTGGGCGAGGACGTTGAGGGGGTGGTTGTCGGGCGCAGTCATGCCAGGCGTTACGGATCGGAAAGGATGCAGGATGCACCGCAGGGCCTCCGGATTCACTCGGGCCATCCATGGCCCTCGCCCGTCGCACGATCGCGCTGCGCGCGATCGTGCGCATCGGCTTTCATGCCGATGCGTCGAACCCGGTGCGTTCGTGCACGCACCCCGCTCCATCAGACACGCGAAAGCCCCCTTGCGGGGGCCCTCGCGTGTCTGGCGGAGAGAGTGGGATTCGAACCCACGGAAGGTTTGACCCTTCGCCGGTTTTCAAGACCGGTGCCTTAAACCGCTCGGCCATCTCTCCGTTGTTAGTTCACACCGCGCTTGCGCGCGGCCGCCGGTTTGACCATCGACCTGCGGTCGGTGTTCGCTCCGGCCTTCGGCCTCCGCAGTCAAGACCGGTGCCTTGAACCGCTCGGCCATCTCTCCGTTGTACGTTCACACCGCGCTTGCGCGCGGTTCGCCGGTTTGACCATCGACCTGCGGTCGATGTTCGCTCCGGCCTTCGGCCTCCGCAGTCAAGACCGGTGCCTTGAACCGCTCGGCCATCTCTCCGTGAACATCATTGTCATCCCGAACCCGGCTTCATCGGGTGAGGGATCTGATGTTCCGCACCTGTCGAAAAGCAGATCCCTCGCCTTCGGCTCGGGATGACATCCGTTGTGTGTCGTAGCCGCCCTGCCCTCACGCCGGCTCGGCGATTTTAACCGGCTTCTCCGGCGCCATGCCGCCCGGGCAGTGCAGGCAGTTGAGGCGGGAGGCTTCCAGCAGCGGGGGCATGGCTTCGGCGAGGTGGTCGATGAACATGCGCACCGCCGGCAGCAGGCCGCGGCGGGAGGCGAAGACGGCGTGGCAGATGCCCATCGGCAGACGCCAGGACGGCAGCACCACTTCCAGTTCGCGGTTGCGCACAGCGTCGGCGCAGATGGTCTCCGGCAGCAGCGTGATGCCGAGGCCCTGTTTCGCCAGCGCCATCAGCATCGGGAAATCGAAGCCGGCGATGCGCGGCTTGAGTTCGACCCGGCGGGTTTCGCCGTTCGCGCCCTGCAGTTCCCAGCGCTGACGGGCTTCGTCCTCGCTCATGCTCAGCGTCGTGTGCTGGGCGAGGTCCTCGGGTTCGCGCGGGCGGCCGGCACGGTCGAGATACTTGGGGCTGGCGACCAGCAGTTCCTGGATCTGGCCGAAGCTGCGCATCACCAGACTGCCGTCGTCGTCGAGCCGCGAACGCACGCGGATCGCGACATCGAAGCCTTCGTTGATCACATCGACCCGGCGATTGCTGACGTGCATCTGCACCCGCACCTTCGGGTAACGGGCGAGGAAATCCGGCAGCAGTTTCGGCATCGACTCCTGGGCGATGCTCACCGGCACGCTCACCCGCACCAGGCCGCGTGGTTCGGCGCTGAGCCGGTCCACCACCTCGCGCGCGGCGCTGGCTTCGGCCAGCATCGATTGCGCATGCCGGTACACGCTCTGGCCGACGTCGGTCACCGCGAAGCGGCGGGTCGAACGCTGCAGCAGGCGTGCGCCGAGGTCGGTTTCGAGCTGGCTGATGCGCCGGCTCAGGCGGGATTTGGGGATGCCGAGCGCGCGTTCGGCGGCGGCGAAACCGGAGTGCTCGACCACCATCGCGAAGTAGTAGAGGTCGTTGAGGTCGTTCATCGCGACATTCCATCAGCGGAACAATGCCGGCGATTGAACCAGCTTTATCTCGTCGATGCAACCCAACGCCCGCCGCTGCCGGGCCACGAGGACCCGCTCGCCTTGGGCGCACCGGCTGCGCATAAGATGCGCACTGCGCCCCTTCCCGTCAGCCACCCGCCATGTCCACCGAACCCGCA
>JBIJAD010000435.1:0-3112 GCA_044345955.1 Lysobacteraceae bacterium | reverse complement strand
CATAGTGCCGCGGCTGAATGTCAAGGGTCACCATCGAAACGTGGCCTGTCGTTGTAGAACGCATACCGCAACACCTACACCGTTACCCGCTTCCCTCCTTGCAGCCAGCTTCCGCCGCCTCGCGGCACTACAATCCACACAAGCTCCAAGGAGAACATCATGGCTCAGACGCAAACCGGCACCGTCAAGTGGTTCAACGACGCCAAGGGTTTCGGCTTCATCACCCCGGAAAGCGGTCCCGACCTGTTCGTACACTTCCGCTCGATCCAGGGTTCCGGCTTCAAGTCCCTGCAGGAAGGCCAGCGCGTGTCGTTCGTCGCCACGCAGGGTCAGAAGGGCATGCAGGCCGAGCAGGTTCAGGTGCTCTGAATCCGACCGCAGCCCGCTGCACGCAATACGCAGAAGCCCGGCCATTGGCCGGGCTTCCGCTTTTCGGGGGCATGGGCCCTCGGGCGACAGGACGATCGCCCCGTTTTCCGGTGAAGGCATCCGCTCCATACTGCCCGACCCGCTGACCGAGACGAAGCCATGGCCGAGCCGCTGAAGAACCGCTATGGCGCGGAGGTTCCCGAAGCGATCGCGACGATGATCCGCGCCGTGCATCCGCGTTTCGATGCCGAGAGCTTCGTCCGCGATGCGCTCGACGGGTATGCGGCGCTCGGGCTGATGGCCCGCGGGCGCAGGATCGCCGAAGCCCTGCATCGCCATCTGCCGCGGTCGTTCCCGAAGGCGGTCGACATCCTGCTCGCCTCGCTCGATCGACCGCACGGCCGCCGCGCCGGCGGCGGCATGGACGGGTTCCTGTTCCTGCCGCATACCGAATTCGTCGCGGCCTACGGGCTCGACCACTTCGAGGACGCCATGCGCGCGCAGCATGCGCTGACCCAGCGCTTCAGCGCGGAATTCAGCATCCGTCCCTTTCTCGAACGCCACCCGCAGGCGACCCTGCAGCGTCTGGCCGAATGGGCCGAAGACCCGAACGAACACGTGCGCCGCCTGGTCTCCGAAGGCACCCGCCCGCGCCTGCCCTGGGGTATGCGCCTGCGCGCCTTCCAGCACGACCCGCGGCCGACGCTCGCGCTGCTGGAAAAACTCAAGGACGACCCTTCGCTGTACGTGCGTCGTTCGGTCGCCAATCACCTCAACGACATCGGCAAGGACCACCCGGACCTGCTCAACGAGACCGCGGCGCGCTGGATGCAGGACGCCGGCGAAGCGCGCGCCTGGATCGTCCGTCACGCCCTGCGCTCGTCGATCAAACGCGGCGACCCGAAAGCCCTCGCCCTGCTCGGTTACGGCGCTGCCGCGAAGATCCGCCTGGACAATATCCGCATCCGGCCCAAGCGCGCCGTGATCGGCGACAAGGTCGTCGTCGCCTTCGACATCGTCTCCACCGCCCGCCGTCGTCAGCCTCTGCTGATCGACTTCCGTGTGCATTACGTCAAAGCCAACGGCAAGACCTCGCCCAAGGTGTTCAAGGGCCGCAAGATCGACCTCGCCCCCGGCGACACCTGCCCCTGCACGCACACCATCGCCCTGATCCAGCGCACCACCCGCACCCACTACCCGGGCACCCACCGCATCGACGCCCTCGTCAACGGTGCGGCACATCCGCTGGGCGCGTTCGAGCTGCGCGCGGTGCCGAATCCTGCCGTCAGGTAGCGTGCATCGGCCGCAGGTGCCCTGCGAGTTCGAACGTCGTCGACAAGAAAAAAAGGCCGCCCGAAAGGCGGCCTTTTTCGTCCTTGGCGCACCGGAGCGCAGGTAGACGGCCTCGGGTATTCCACCGAATGCCTGTTCCGTATCTCCGCTGCGCAACGAGCCGGGCGAACGACTCAGAACACGGTGTACTTGTACATCATCCGCAGCCCGCGCTCGGCGGTCGTGCTGGTGCCGGTCGTGCGCTGCAGCACGCCGCTGCTGTTGCGGCTGACCAGGTTGAAGGTGATCCGCGCATTGAGCAGGGCGCTGGTGTCGTTGTGATAGTCCCCGTGACCGTAGATCGGATCGTAGTAGCGCACCTGGGTGGCGACCAGATCGTTGTAGTCGTAGGCCACGCCGTCATAGGCGCCGGTCGTGCCCTGGCCGCGGTTCATCGACAGGCGGCTGGTGATGCCGCTGTTGCCGAAGTCGATGCGGTTGTTCAGGTCGCTCAGGAACGACGAACCCACCGCCATTTCGCCGCACTGGCGAACCGGCGAAGCGAGCTGGCACGCACCGGCCCAGATCGAGCCGCCGTTCGGCGTGCCGAGCATGGCCAGGCCGCGCACGTACAGGTACGGCGGGAACTCCGGATTGTTGCCGCTGACCTGGCCGACCGCGTAACGCGCGACCAGACCGCCCATCGAATGGCCGACGATGCTGACGCTGCGGCCGTTCTTCGAGTAGTTGTTGTAGATGAACCAAGCCAGGCGATAACCGAGATGGCGGATGCTCTTTTCGCTGGAGAACGCGTACAGATCGGAATTGCTGGACGCGGCGTTGTTGCGGCCGAAATGCGAATCGCGGGTCGCCCCCGGCTGCATGAAGGCGTTGTTGTAGGCGTAGAAGTTGCAGTTCGACGAGCGGTCGTACAGACCGAAAGTCACCAGCGACTTGGTCGTGCGCGCCCGGTAGAAGTTCAACGCATTGTTGAACACCGCGCTGCAATCCTGCGAGCGATAGGTGATCTCGTTGCGATAGTTGGGGTCGAAGCCGTGGATGAAGATGATGGCGTCCTGCGCGTGCGCCTGCCCGAACAGGGCGATGCCGGACGTGGTTGCCAGCAGCGCGGCGCGCGCGATCAATCGACGGGTGCGAACGTTCAGCTTCATGCCGAAGTTGCGGACAGCGGAGGTCAAACGATTTCCTGTATTCACTTTGATTTCCATAAATGGGGGAGAACGCCCTGTCGCAGGGCGGGCGCATTCTAGTGATCGGCATGCATGAATCCGAGAGCACCGGTCACAGAACAAGAGATTCATGGCGCGCCATGCGTCGGCATCGCACTTTTCCTTCGCTTGCGGTTGCCAACGATGAGATAACCGGATGGCATGACGCATGCCGCGCTCATGCGATGTTGCGCACCGCACCGATATCCGATAGCGCGCTCGTTCAGGACCGTTTGATAGAT
>JBIJAD010000285.1:0-5256 GCA_044345955.1 Lysobacteraceae bacterium | reverse complement strand
CGAAACCTCGACCTCGGTGCAGCGAATTCGCATCGATCGCCCACCGCATCCAGCGACAGAACCAGCGATCGAACAGAGGGCGGTGAGTGCAGCGGATACCACACCATCAAGAGGTCGCAGTCGCGCGAAAACAAGCGGAGCGATACCGACTCCGACGATGAGGTTGCGGGCTTTGGAAGGCTGTCGCCGATGAGTCGCAGCAATGAAACTCGACTCTGACCCCGGTTTTTCGCGGCGGCGAATCCGGCATCATGGACACATGACCGCATCCGCCGACTCCGCCGCCGACTTCGCCGCGCTTCCGCTTTCGCCCGCCCTGCGTCAGGGCATCGACGCCCTCGGCTATACGATGATGACGCCGATACAGGCCCAGGCCCTGCCGGCCATTCTCGACGGCCGCGACCTGATCGCGCAGGCGCCGACCGGCAGCGGCAAGACCGCCGCCTTCGGCCTGGGCCTCCTGCACAGGCTCGATCCCGCGACCGCCCGCACCCAGGCGCTGGTGCTGTGCCCCACGCGCGAACTCGCCGATCAGGTCGGGAAACAACTGCGCAAGCTCGCGACCGGCATCCCCAACCTCAAGATCTCGATCCTCTGCGGCGGCATCCCGCTGGGCCCGCAACTGGCCTCGCTGGCCCATGAGCCGCATGTCGTCGTCGGCACGCCCGGGCGCATCCAGGAGCTCATGCAGAAGAAGGCGTTGCAGCCCGGCGGCATCCGCACTCTGGTGCTGGACGAAGCCGACCGCATGCTGGACATGGGTTTCGAGGACACGATCCGCGACCTCGTGAAGCGCATTCCCAAGGATCGCCAAGGCCTGCTGTTCTCGGCCACGTTCCCCGAGGCCATCCGCGCGCTGGGGCATGCCATGCTGCGCGACGCCGTGGAGATCAGCATCGACGACGGTGCCGAACCGGCGTCGATCGAACAACTGTTCTTCGAGGTGGAACCCGAGCGCAAGGCGCCGATGCTCGCCGCGCTGCTGCTGCACTACCGACCGGCGTCCTGTGTGGTGTTCTGCAACATGCGCAAGGACACCGAGGAAGTCGTCGGCTCGCTCGCGCATTACGGCTTCACCGCGCTGGCCCTGCACGGCGACATGGAGCAGCGCGATCGTGAGGAGGTGCTGATCCGCTTTGCCAACCGCAGTTGCAGCGTGCTCGTGGCCAGCGACGTCGCGGCGCGCGGGCTGGATGTCGAAGACCTCGGCGCCGTCGTCAACTACGACCTGCCCACCGACGCCGACACCTATCTGCACCGCATCGGCCGCACCGGTCGCGCCGGCCGCGACGGCCTCGCGCTCAGTCTGTGCATGCCGCACGAACTGCCGCGCGTGAACGCCATCGCCGACCGCGTCGAACAACGACTGCGCTGGGGCCGCATGCAACCCCTGAGCGGCAGACCCTCGAACGTCCCCGCGGCCGCGATGGTCACCCTGCGCATCGACGCCGGCCGCACCGACAAACTCCGCCCCGGCGACATCGTCGGCGCCCTCACCGGCGAGGCCGGACTGAAGGCCGACGCCATCGGCAAGATCGACGTCTACCCGACGCGCTCCTACGTCGCCATCGCCCGCGCGCAGGCCGACACCGCGCTTTCGCGCCTGCGTGCCGGCAAGATCAAGGGACGGAAATTCCGGGTGAACCGGTTGTGAGCCCGACGGCGGCCGCATCAACCACCACCGCCAGCCCCCGCAACGCCCCGCCCCGGGAAGTTCGTAGGGTGGAGTCAGCGCAGCGCAACTCCACCGGATCGAAGACGCAACGCTTTGCGATCCGCATCCGCACCGGAGCCGTGAGCGTCGCTGCGCCGACCGTAATCGCGCCTGTGACGCGAAACGGTGGAGTTGCGCTGCGCTGAGTCCCCCTACCTTGTTCTGCCCCGGTTTTCTTTGGTCTTCCCGGCCCCTAGACTTTCGGCCCTCTTGATGAAGGATCATCCGGACTCGGCAAGCTCTGCGCCAGGTTCTGCGTCTGCAACGCTTGCGATTGCACGATCTGATGGTTCAGAAGCGCTGCGCCTTCGCTGCTTTGTGCCAAGGGTTTGCCGACGATATCGCCGACATTGCCGGCAGCCGTCCTTGCCCATTCCGCGTATGGGTTTGTCGTATCGGTCATGCCGATGGTTCTGCCATCGTCGGAAAACTTTGCGGCACCGATGCTGGTCAGGCCGCGCGCAAGTGCCTGTTCGGTCAATCCCCCTGCAAGCTGTTTGCTGAAGTCATCTGGCATTCGGCCCAACTCGTGGTCGCGTTCATGCACGATCTTCAGCAAGGCCGCAAACATCGTATGATTCGGGTGGGACGGATTGTCGAGCAGCGGGGCGGAGAAGGCCCGTTGGTCTTCGCCTGGCGCAGGTGGGCGTTCGTCGATCAGGCCTTGGCGTTGCCCGGCTGCAGGAATGCGGAATCTGCCCGGATCGATATGATCCAGTTGATCGATCTGTCTGGGCGCCGGTTGAGGCCGTGGGATGTCCTGTTCCTGATCCTGGGGCCGAGTCCAGCCATTCGCTGTCAGGCGGTGTTCTGTGCCGTCGGGGCCGCGCACTGTCAATTCTCCCAGCCTGTTGAGCTCGGTCCGCGAAATTTCCTCCCGGGCGAGGGCATTGATGCCTTGTATGACCGCGGGCCTTGCTGCGGCCTGTTCGTCGATCGTCGAGAAAATACGCTCGCCTGCGGCCGGATTCCGCATCATCGCATCGAACAACTGCACCGAAGGATTGGTATTGAACTCCCGTGTCATACCGACATTGCCCTGGGTATGCACTTGTTCGCGCCAGAGCCGACCGAGTTGACCGTCGCCGGTCTCCAGTTGGTTCATCAGGCGGACGCCCGACAGAGCGGCATCCCGACCGGAAAGGATGGCTGCGGTCGCTGCGTTGTTCAGGCCTCGCACGCCTTCGTTTCCGATCCAGGCATAGGTCTGATCTGCGGTCATCTCTTCTTGCTGCTGCTGCAAATGACGGATCAATTGTCCACCACGATTCTCGTTCTGGTTGTAGAGCTTGCTGGTCAGGGCGACGATTTCCGCGGCCTGTTGCGGATCCCGTTCGCTCAGTCGCTGCAGCCAGACAATCTCCGACAGGGGTTCTCCCACATTCGTCCATTTCCGGTCGATCTGCTCGCGGTTCAGACTGTCGACGAAGTCGCGCCCCGAATCGGAGCGGAGGTAGGCATTCAACCGCGACTGCTCGTCGGCAGTGAGCGCGTTGCCCACTTGCCCACGTGTCTGCAGGCGGGTCGACAGCGAGTCGATCTCCTGCTGGCTGAATCGCTGGTCCTGCTGTGCCCATACCTGGTAGCCATCGAGCATCGGTTGCACCTTGTGCCCACGATTCGGCTGCCCGAAATCCCATTGCACCACGCCCACCGACCAGCCGGAGTTTCCGGTGCTGTGCACGAGGCCATAAGCCGGATAGGTGCCGACTTCGCTTGCCCTACCGACTGCGTTGTAGGCGATCGCTTCGTAGGTGCGGCGCTCGAGCGGGTTGTAGACGTATACGGGTTCGGTCATGGTTGTTCGCTTTCCGTGCGAGCAGGTGCGTAGAGCGCCTTCAGTTCATCGATCCGGCTTCGTGTCATTCGCACACGGCAGGCCTCGGTCAGGTCTTCGGACAGATCGCGCGTCATGCCCTGTGCGAAAGGCTCCAGGGCGCATTGTGCTTCGCGATAGGCACGCCAAGCCGCGTTGGACCTGCGCGCCGCGGCGTCGAGGTCGCTCAGGTAACCTGCATCGCCCTCGGTGTAGTCGGCATAAGCTCTCCTCGCGGATGCGATGGAGGCTCGTTCGACTTCTGCCAGTTCTCGCTCCGCGGCATGCATCTCGCGGTATGGCCTGCAGCGCATGGGGTGAATGCGCTCGCATTCGTCGATCAAGGCCGGATCTTGCCTAAAATAGCAGGCCCGTTTTTCGATCAGCGAAGAGAGGCCGCTGCAGTCCGGTGAGACGCCGTCGGTCTGTGACTGCGATGTCGCCTGGCCTGTATGCCCGCTGGCTCCGGGAGGCCTCGTGTCGTTCCCGGCGCATCCTGCAATCGGCATCGTCAGTGCGAGCAGGAAGGTGGACAGGCGAATCGGAAATCCAGACATCATGACGCACTCCGTTGATCGGCAGTCTGTTGCAACCCGGTGGTGGCGACCAGGTGGTCCCGGCGTGGATGCTGATGGTATCGCAGGCAGGGAGGGGCAGAGTGGGGCTCGCTTCCTGTGCGTTCTGCCAGTTTGACCGTGCGGGACCACGCGCGTAGAAAGTCGACGGGCCAGGCCATTGCCCTGCCTCGGGGCGACCCGCCATGCCGGGCAGATGTCAGCCGAGCAGTGTGGAGTCGGCGCAGCGCAACTCTACTATTGAGCTATCACAGCCGCGGTGGCAATAAGCGGAGCGGTGACGATGCCTTCGATGAGGGCGTATTTCGAAGTCCGCGACAGAAGACTTTCTGCCGTTGAATTCGGCCATGGCCCCATTTTCCGCTATTCATTACGCCTTACGGGTTGCCGAGCAACGTCTCCAGTGGAGGGAGAGGTTCCAGTTGCACAGGCTTCTTCTGGCCATCGCTCAGGCGGGTGTGCAGATCGGCGATGGCGCATGCCTTGCGCAGTGCGGACTTCAACGCGGTCTGCTGTTCGGCGTCGAGCGCCTTCGTGGTCTCCGCGCCCAGCACCGGAATCGAGCGGCTGGTGTAGGTGGCCACGGGAGCGCGGTCTTCGCGTGCCGGGACGTAGTCCGGCAGCATCTTGCGCACGACGTTGGCCAGCCACTCGAAAGTGCGATCCCTGCTGGGCACGATACGGTCGGCGCGATAGCTCAGCAGGCGCATGGTCTCGGCCACCTTGCCGTCGGATTCGATCAAATAGCCCACGTTGATGCAGCCATAACGCATTTTGCCGCCCTGCAGCGTCAGCATGTCCAGATCCTTTCCGGCGTCGGCGACCCGCCAAGCGGCGGGCAGGTCCTGTTCGGACAGGACAACGACCCGCTGCGCGCCCGGATCCGCGGCCTGCGTCAGGCCCGCAAGCATGCACAGCGGAAGCAGCAGCGAGCAGTGTGCGGCGGTATGCGGCATACGCGATTCTCCGGCGGGAGCGGGCATCATCGGCCGGTGCCGCGTCATGCGCAAGCCTGTCGGTTGCGATCGGTCACGCAGGGTGGAGTCAGCGCAGCGCAACTCCACCATTCAGGCATCCCAGCCCCGGTCACGACCAGCGAAGCGGCGATCATGACTTCGGCGCGATGCGGATCGCAAAGCGTTGCGTCTTCG
>JBIJAD010000075.1:0-13045 GCA_044345955.1 Lysobacteraceae bacterium | reverse complement strand
CGCTTACTCCACCCTACGTGGGGTGTGGATGGGGGTCGGGAAAATCCGACGGTGGGGTGCGGGGTTGTCCGATGGCGGCGGGAGTTCGCTGCGGGCATGGTGTGGGGATGCCGAATTATCGTCGTCTGCGGGTGCCGGGTGGCACGTACTTCTTCACGGTCAATCTCGCGGATCGATCGTCGCGCCTGCTTGTGGAACGGATCGATGCCTTGCGCGCGAGCGTGCGGGAGGTCATGCGGGTTCGGCCATTCACAAGCGTCGCCTGGGTGGTGCTGCCGGATCACATGCATGCGCTGTGGGCACTTCCCGAAGGGGATGCGGATTTCGCCACGCGATGGATGCGCATCAAACAGGCGTTCTGCGACCGGGTGCCTCGGGGCGAACGGATTGCGGTCGCAAGGCGTGATCGCAACGAACGCGGTCTCTGGCAACGCCGCTATTGGGAGCATCGGATCCGCGACGAACGCGACCTTCGGCATCACATCGACTACATCCACCTCAATCCCGTGAAACACGGGCTGGCGAGACGGGTGGCGGAGTGGCCGCATTCTTCCTTCCACCGCTTCGTGCGCGACGGTGCGCTGCCGCCGGATTGGACGGGTCCGCCGGGCCTGTGCCGGGCAGGCGAAGCGTCGCGGCGTCGCCAGGATTGAATGTCCGCGCGCCGGCGTGCACCATCCCCGGACCGAACCGGAGGGCCGCAGGCGGCTTCATGCGCACCACATTGACGCCCGAACCGTCGGGGCTTCAGATGGCATGCGAGGGTTTCCGTTTCGATCGCGATCCCCCCACGGCTGCAGGACCCGCCCACCGCCCACAACAGGACAGATGCATGGAGATCCAGCTCAATCTCGTCAATCGCTCGGACGACGCCGGCGGCGTGGACGTGGTGATCTTCCAGAACAACAGTGCGGACCCGCCCGATGCGCCTGCCGTCGCGTGGATGGTCGTCTCCGATTTCGCGCCCGGCCAGACGTATGCCTTCACCTATCCGACGGCCGTGGCCGTGGCCGCGTCCGACAGTGGGGGCAACCCGATCCCGCCGGTTCCCGCGGAGGCGGGACAATTGTTCACCGTCCAGTCTTCGGCCCACGGCGACGTAGTGCGCCGCACCGGCGCGGCCGCCGACGCCCGCGCGATCGAGGTGCACAACGGACTGGCGCAAGGCGCGATCGACGCGCTGCTGTATCGCGACGCCAAACTGCTGGCGATGAAGAGCGCGGTCCCGCCGGGGCAGACGGCGACGTTTCTGTTGCAGCCGAACCTCTGGATCGGCGTCGTGCCGCAGGTCCGGGTGGGGCAGATCATGGAGGAAGCGGTGATGAACCGCATCAACACCCAACTGTCCCTCCTGGGGATCGACAGCGCCGATATCATCATGTCGGGCGGCGGCGCGGGCCCGAACGCGACCCCTTATCGATTCCAGTTCGACAACGTCGTCTCCGCCTGATCGCACCCGCTGATCGCGCCGGTCGCGGCGCCGCTGCGGGGCAAGCCGCAAGGTGGACTCGCAGGGTGAGCGCAGCGAACCCCACCCTTTCACTCATCATCCGATCCGGAGCCGTTCCATGCGCAGATTCGCCGTTCTCGTCCCGCTGCTGTTCGCCGCCGCCGCCGCCGGTGGTCCCGCGTCCTACGGCAAGCCGTTGCCGCAAGGCGCATCCACGCCGGTCTCGCAGGCGATCGCCGCATTCGACGCGCATGCCGGCAAGCCGGCGCGGTTCAGCGGCCGCATCACCCAGGTCTGCCAGACCAAGGGCTGCTGGATGGTGCTGGAAGACGACGGCCGGACCGCGCGGGTGATGTTCGGCGAGCATGCGTTCTACCTGCCCAAGGACAGTGCCGGCCGCGCCGAGGTCCACGGCGTGCTCTCGCGCAAGGAACTGACGCCGGCGCAGGTGCAGCATCTCCAGGAAGACGCCAAGGGCCTGCCGGTGTCGCCGGTCGAGTACCGGATCGTGGCGGACGGGGTGGTGTTGCTGGGGCCGTGAGCGAACGACGTCAGGCCCGACGGTTGTTCGAGTCGGCTGCCGTGTCCGCGTCCAGCGCATGCAGCGCGGCACGAATGAACGGCTCCTTGGCGGCGGTGTACGCGGCCTTGTCGTCGGCGTGTTCCCGCGCGAGGCGCAGCTTGAGCGACTGGTAGGCGTCGCGCAGGGCGGGGTCGCTGCGCAGGGCGTCGCGGAAGACGAGGTGATGACGCCAGATCGGGCTATGGGTCACGACGGCGTGCACATGCCCGCGCGGGGTATCGGCGGTGGCATCGCGCACGAAATAGCGGCGCATCGGCAGTTCGCGTTCGTATTTCGACACGTAGGCGAACCCGCGTGCCGTGAGCGCCGGGATCGCGGCTTCGGCCTCGGCGAGCGCGGCGACGCCGACCAGCACGTCGATCACCGGCTTCGCGGCCAGCCCCGGCACCGCGGTGCTGCCGATGTGTTCGATGCGCACGCTGCCCGGCGCGAATGCGGCGGCCAGCATGTCGCGGACCTGCTCGAAACACCCGGGCCAGTTGTCGGACCAGGGCAGGACATGGACGGCGGACATGGTGTGATCTGCGCGGCAAGAGGATCGCGCCATGATGACAAAATCGCTGCGCCGGCGCGCCCCGACGAACGGTGTGCGCGGTCGACGATTCATCGAACGCGATCGCGGTCGGCCTTGGTCGCGGGTGCCAGCATGCCGGTGTCGGAGGTGTCCCGGTATCGGAAGGAGTCGATGATGAAGGCTTCACGCATCCGCACGCTGACGCGCTGGTTCGCGCTGACGACGCTGCTCGGGGTCGCTTCTGCGGCGGCGGCCAACAACTGCGCGTTCGCCTGCAGTTTCTGCATGCCCAACTATTACTCGTGCCTGGAAAACGGTGGCTCGCAGCAGGAATGCCACGCCATGCTGGATCAGTGCATCCTCAACAACGGCTGCAACGTTCTGCCCTGAGCGGCGCGCGCCATCGCGACGGGTCCGGCATGGCCTGGGCGCGTCGCCGTCGAGTACCCGCGCCGCACGGACTCAGCAGGATTTGTAGCTCCAGCTATAGGAGTCCGCGCCGTCGCGACGCGCAGCGTCCCGACACTCCTCCTCGCTGTCGTATCGGCCGGAACAGGCGTATTCCCGCCACCCCGCCCCCTCCGAGACGAAGAACCGACAGTACATCCCGCTCTGCGGAGCCGGCGCGTCCGCGAACGCTTCGGGCACATCTTCCGCGGTGAGTTTGCGCGGCTGGTCTTCCGGTGTTCCGCCACTCATGGCTGTTCTCCTTCTGCGTGGGTCATCCAGGTCGACGCGATCGCGCTGCGGGACGCGGGTTCAGCGCACGATCCCGTTGATGCGGTCGCTCTCCTGCTGCATCAGCACCCGGAAGCGTTGTGCGCGTTCGGGGTCGAATTTCGGATTGGGCTGGCCGAGGATCGTGTCGCCGCCGACCAGCGGGGTCCAGTAGCCTTCGCATTCGAGCCATTGCGGCTGGCTCATGCCTTGTTCGGCGAGCACCAGCATGTAGTGCACGGGATTGCCGAGCGGATCCTTGCGAAAGGCCATTTCGGCGTGGATCTTCGCGTAGGTTTCGAGCGTGCAGGGCTCGGCGCCGCCGCGGGCGCGGGATTGCGCGGCCTGGTAAAGCGGCATGAAGGCGAGTGCGGTCTTGCCCATGTCGGCGGGGTCGCTCATCTTCGCGGTCCAGCCCGCCTTGGATGCCCGCCAGTCGTCGGCGCTCACGCCGTGTTCGGCGGCGATCGCCAGTTCGCGGGCTTCGTCGCCGGCGGTGTCGGCCATCAGGGCGCAGAGTTCGGCGTATTGTTCGAGCGGGATCATGCGGTGGCTCCTCGGGCGTGGATGTTCTGCGGCGAATGTTGCGGCGATCTTTCCGGACCGTGTCCGAAGATCGCGTCTGCGGTCACGTCTCCGTGATTACGTCGCGCGCGGGCGAAGCCGGACAAGATGCGTCGGGCGATGATGCGCCGCAGCGGGAAGACGCGCGAAGGCGATGGCGACGCGAAGGCGATGGCGACGCGAAGGCGTGTCGTGACGGGATGCGCGGTTCTCTGGGGCCTCGTCATGTGTCGCAGCGCAGCATGGGCCGTATTGTTGCGCTCGCACATCGCGGATCGTTGACGGTACCGTATGGAGACGCTAATTTGGCGCCCGGCTGCGGCTTGCCGTCATGCGGAATCGATCTCGACATCGATGCGCGATCGACCCGACGCCGCAAAGAGTCGGGCCATGGTCGGCCGGGGCTCCAGGGGAATCCTTTTTTTCCGCGAACTCGATGAAATAGGGAGAGATTTCATGATCGTGCGATTCCGCAACACAAGATTCGGCAAGAAGACGCTCGCACTGCTGCCGGCCGTTCTGCTGGCCTTCGGCTCGCAGGCCATGGCCAGTACCCTGAACCAGAACGTGTCGTGGACGATCGATCGTTCCGGCATCACCGCGAAGTACCGGATCGTCGCCTACGGCGATTCGATCTACGCCGGCTACAACGGTTCGACCACCAGCGCGGCGCGCTTCTCGGCGCCGACCGTCGATGCCGAATACCTCTCGGCGCTGTGGAACGCGGACATCGAAAGCGTGCGCCGCACCAAGTCCGGCGCGGTCGCCTCCGACGTCTACAACAACAAGATCGTCGCCGAGCGTTCGTGGATGCAGGCCGCCTCCACCCGCGTCGTGACCTTCGAGATGTGCGGCAACGACGGTCTGCAGGCGCGCAGCAGCTTCAGGGGCCAGAGCGGCACCTGCAACTACAACGTGCTCAACACCGCGGTCGCCAACTGCAAGACCTACGTCGCGGCGGCGATGGACTACATCAACGCCAACGCCTATTCCGGGGTCAAGCTCAAGGTCATCGCCAATCTCTACTACCCGGGCTACAACGCCGACAACGTGCTCAGCTCGTGCACCGACTCGGCCACCGGCCAGCGCGTGAACATGCGCGACCGGTTCCTGCCCGCGCTGGCGCAGATGAACTACTGGATGTGCGAGTACGCGCGCCAGAAGGGCTTCAAGTGCGTGGACAGCTTCGCCGAGTACATGGGCGCGGACTACGACACCAACGGCGACGGCCGGGTCGATTCCGAGGCGCTGAAGTACGTCGCCGGCGAGAGCGAGTCCAGCTACGTCACCCGCATCACCTCGACCCTGCGCTCGACCCTGCGCGACGCGAACACCCACTTCGTGTCCTCGACCACCAGCTACGACTACATCCAGTCGGACGACGTGCATCCGACCTACCAGGGCGGCACCGTGACCGCGGGCCTGTTCGGCGGCACCACGGGCACCGGCGCGGCGCGCTACACCTCGTTCGTCGGCGGCAAGAACCCGATCTGGAACCAGTTCGGCCACGAGCGCATGGGCTGGTCGCTGTCGACCCACAGTCCGCCGGCGCCGTAAGTCGCACCGCACGGGATGCGCCGATGCGCGAACCGCACGATCGCAACGCCGCGCCGTCCCCCAACGGGGACGGCGACGGCGTGCGTATCGTCGGCCCCGGCGGCGGGCGCGCGGCGCTGGCGTGGAAGGCGCTGGCGCTGGTACTGGTCGTCGGCAGCGCGGCCTGGTTGCTGAACATGCATCGCGCCGATCCGCCGTCGCCCGCGCCCGATGCGGCGTCTGCCGCGACCGGCGAAGCGGCGGCGGCGGGGACATCGGGCGATGCGCCGACGTTCTCCGCGCGTCGCGTACCGCCGCCCCCCGCGGGCGAGACGCATCCGCTGGAAGGACGTGATCTGTCGGAGTTCATCCCGCCCGGCGAGGCGCCGACCATGGCGGAGGTGATCGAGGGCCTGCACGAGGCCGGCATCCGCACCGGTCTGGGCGCGTTCAATCCGCCCGGCACCAGCCCGCCGCTGGTCGGTCTGGCGGTGCCCGAGGATTTCCAGTTGCCCGAAGGTTATGTACGCCATTACCAGGCCACCGACGACGGCCAACGCATCGAACCGATCCTGATGTTCTCGCCCGATTACCAGTTCTTCGACGCCGCCGGCCGGCCGATCCGGATTCCCGACAATCGCGTGGTGCCGCGCGAGCTGGCGCCGCCCGGCCTGCCGATCCGCCTGATCGAGATCCCGCCGCCGCAGGCGTCGGGACCGACGACCTGATGCTGTAGGACTCGATTCCCTCCGTGCGTTTTTCTTCCGTCTGGCGCCCGCTCGCGGGCATCGCCACCAGCGCCCTCCTGTTCGGCCTCTATGCGCGGCTCGGCGAGCATGCCTGGCCCCTGGGTTTCGTCGCGCTCGTCCCGTGGCTGTTGACGCTGGACGCGGCGCGCAGCGCGAAGACCGCGCTGCTCGGTGCGCTGGCGATGAGCGTGGCCTTCGTCGCGGCGGTGTTCGGCTGGTTCGGCCCGGCCATCGCCGGTTATCTCGGCCTGCCGTCGGCCGCGGGGCTGCTGCCCTTGCTGTTGCTGGCGCCGTTGCTGCAGCCGCAGTTTCTGGTCTTCGCGCTGGTACGGCGCTTCGCCGCGCGTCGGCATGGCCGACGGGTCGCGGCGCTCGCCGCCGCCGCGGCCTGGGTCGCGGCCGAGTGGCTGTTGCCGCGGTTGTTCGGCGATACCCTCGGTCACGGTCTGCATCCTTCGCGCACGCTCCGTCAGCTCGCCGAGTTCGGCGGCGCGGCCGGGTTGACCTTCCTGCTGCTGCTGGTCAACGACAGCGTGGCCGCGTCGATCGCGCGTCGCCGCGAGGGCGCGCGCGCATCGCTCGAGCCGCTGGCGATCGGCGCCGCGATCGTGGCCGCGATGGCCGCCATCGGCGCGTGGCGGCTGCAGACCCTGGCGGATCGCGCGCCCGCCGATGTCCCGCCGCTGCGCGTGGGTCTGGTGCAGGCCAACATCGTCGACTACGAACGCCTGCGTCGCGAGATGGGCGGCACCGGTGCGGTGGTGCGGCATCTGCTGGATACCCATTACGCGATGTCGCAGGAAGCGGTGCGCGGGCATCGTGTCGATGCGTTGCTGTGGCCTGAGACGGTGTATCCGACCACCTTCGGCCAGCCCAAGAGCGAGGCCGGCGCCGAGCTCGATCGCGAGATCCGCGGTTTCGTCGATTACATCGGCGTGCCGCTGGTGTTCGGCACCTACGACCGCGACGCCGCCGGCGAATACAACGCCGCGGCGTTCGTCGAGCCGCAGCGGGGCCTGCTCGGCGCGTATCGCAAGTCGCGCCCGTTCCCGCTGACCGAATACGTGCCGGGCTGGCTCGACGGACCGACGCTGCGTCGGCTGCTGCCCTGGGCCGGGACCTGGGTGCCCGGCGACGGCGCGCGGGTGCTGCCGCTGCGGCTGGTCGACGGGCGCGAGGTGCCGGCGCTGCCGATGATCTGTCTGGATGCGACCGATCCCGATCTTGCGCTCGACGGCGCTCGGCTCGGCGCGCAGGTGATTCTCGGCCTGTCCAACGATTCATGGTTCACCCGCCACCCGCAGGGCGCGCGCCTGCACCTGGCGGTGGCCGCGTTCCGCAGCATCGAAACGCGTCTGCCGCAACTGCGCGCGACCAACAACGGGATCAGCGCGGTGATCGACGCTGGCGGCGATGTCGTGGCTGCGACCGAGATGGACGAACAGCGGCTGCTGATCGGCGAGGTGACCCCGGCGTCGCCGGCGCCGACGCGGATGGTCGCCTGGGGCGACTGGGTCGGGCGTGCGGCGCTCGTGTTGCTCGCGTTGCTGCTGGGCGGGCCGGCCCTGCTCGCCGGTCTGAGCCGGTTCGCGCGCAGACCGGTGCAGGCCGAGGCGATGCAGGCGCCGTACCGCGCCGAGGCGATCGTGCTGCCGCGCGCCTGGCGCATCGCCGCTGCGGCGCTGCGGGTGTTCGCCCGCGGCAGTCTGCTGTGGATCGCCGCCGCGGTGCTGTTGTCCACCGACGTGCAGCAGATCGATGCGCTGCAGAAGATCCGGATGACCGTGGCCCTGTTTCTGGCGCCGGAACTGGCGGCGTGGGCGATCGGTCGCGCGCACGCGGCGCTGCTGCGCGTGGACGAAGGGATGCTCACCATCGAACAGGGCGCGCGCCGGATCGAGATTCCGCTGCGCGAGATCGTCGCGCTGCTGCCGTGGACGTTGCCGCTGCCGCAGTCCGGCGTGTGGCTGGAACTGGGGTCCGGGCGACGCTGGTCGCAGGGCATCGCGCTGGCCGATCCCGAGGCGCTGATGCGCGCGCTGGCCGCGGCCGGCGCCACGCTCGCGCCGCCGACGGGCGCGGACGCACGTGCGATGACGTGGGCGCGCGCGTCCGCGGCGGTGGGGCGCAGGCGGGCCGATCATCCCCTGTCGAAGTTCGTGTTGTTCCCGCTGGTGCCGGCGCTGCCGGTGTTCCGCCTGCATCAGCACATCGCCTACGGCGGCACCTTCGGCGAATGGCAGACCTTCGGCGCCCAGGCCTGGTTCAGCGCGTTGGGCCTCTGGTGGGCCTCGTGGGCGGTCAACCTGCTGCTGTTCGCGGCCGTGCTGCGCGTCGCGATCGAGAGCATCGCCCTGATCACGCTCGCGCTGCGTCCGGTGCGCGCGATCGAAATCCGTCGCGTGCTGGAACCGCTCGGCCGGCTGCTGTTCTATCTCGGTGTACCGCTGTGGTTGGCGGTGCGGTTGCTGTCGGGGTGAGCGGGGCGCGGAACCGCTGCATCGACATCCGACGTTTTCCCGATCGAAATTCGATCGTGAGGCGGACTTCAGGTATCGAAAAAGCGGGTCCCTCGCCTGCGGCTCGGGATGACGAAGACCGGTCGCATACGATCAACCTGATGATTTTTGAGGAGAAAACCTGGGGAGAGCCCAGGCCCGAGCGCCCGCTCAGGGCCACTGCACGAGCAGCGCCGGATCGACGCCCACCCGCGCGCAGGCGCGCTGGGCGATGCCATCGGGCAGCGCGGCGCGGAACAGCGGCGCGATCGTGCGCAGGGTGCGTGCCGCGGCCGCGGCCTGCGCGCGCTGCAACGCATTGCGCTCGAGCATCGCGTCGGCCCAGGGTGGCAGCAGCGCCGCACCGGCGCCGAGGAACAGGTCGCGCGAGAGGCCTGCGGCCGGTACCGGCAGACGCATCCGTGCCAGCACCGCCAATACTTCGCGCGAATGCCGGTCGCAGCGCAACTGCGGGCGCACGCCGGCGAGGTATTCCGTGACCGCGCGCGATGAGGTCGGCACGTCGCGCGCGCCCAGCGCTTCGGCCACGCAGGCGACTTCGGCGTAGTAGCGATCGGCGAGCGCATCGGGGAGGTCCGGACGCGCGTAGCGGCGGAAGCCTTCCAGGAAACCGTAGCTCTCGGTGACGTGCACCCAGGTCAGCAGCGCGGGATCTTCGGCCGAATAAGGTCGACCGTCGGGATCGAGGCCGCGCACCCGGCGATGGATCGCGGCGACCCGCGCGATCAGGCGCTCGGCCTCGGCGCGACCGGCGTAGGTGGTGCCGGCGACGAAGTTGGTGGTGCGGCGCAGCCGGCCGACCAGATCGCGGCGGAAATCCGAATGCTCGCGCACCCCGGCCAGCGCCTGCGGATGCAGGGTCTGCAGCATCAGCGCGCACAGGCCGCCGGCGAGCATCCCGGGGAAATCGGCGTGAATCCGCCAGGTCACGCTGTCGGCGCCGAACAGGCCGGGGTCGCCGGCCGGGCGGTCGTAATCGATCCCGCTCTGGCCGCGCGGAAACACCCCCAGCACCCAGCCGCGGATGCGGGCGATGGCGGGATCGGCGAGGGTGCGCAGGGGTGTCGGCATCGAGGCGGGATGATCGCATGGGCGCGGATCCGGTGCGCCGGGCGGTGGCCCGCGATCATCGTTTCTTTCGTTTTCGAGGGCGCGCACGGAGTAACATCGCCCGCTGCGCGACCGCCACGGCCGAATGACAGGGAGAGCATCCATGCCGACCGAAACCAGGCATCTGAATCATGGCGGCAGGACCGTCTCCCTGGCGAGTTGGGAAGACCAGACGCCGCCGGTGCACGGAGAGAATCTCCTGGGCAAGGGCTGGGACGACGGCAAGCCGCGCAAGGGCATGTACTTCTACGAATCGACCGTGAATTTCATGCGCAACGACTGGGCGCACGAAAACATGCGCCCGGTGAATTTCGATCTGCAGGTGCCGACGACGGTCGACGTCGGTTTCGGCCAGCAGGTCCGCGGCACCGAGCAGCACCGGGTCACGCTGTTCTACAGCGAAGCCACCGACAGTTGGCACACCACCCATGCGCTCGACATCGATCACGAGAAGGAGTGGAAGAAGCACCTGGTCGCGAAAGGCGTGGACAACTACGCCGATGCGCACATGGCCTACAACGACGTGGGCAACCTGCGGATGCTGCCGTCGGTGCACAACCGTTCGCGCGACAAGCTCGACCGGATCATCGACGACCACGGTCTGGAGTCGCGCCAGTTCAAGGCCTGGCGCAGGGAAAATCTGGATTTCGACCCGCATGCGCCGCATCCGCCGTTCGACCCCGACCGCGACGGCGTGGTGCGCCGCGCGTCCACCCGCGACGCCGAATGGGGCGTCGACGACGGCCGCAAGGGCCTGGGTTTCGATACCCGGGTCAAGCGAATCTGGATGGATCACGAATTGTCGAAGATCTACGCGTGTTCGGTGCCGATCCGCGACGAGGAGACCGGCAAGGACTACAGCATTCCCCTGTTCCGCTGCCCGGTGACGCATCAACTGGTGACCCGCGACGCCTTCGACATCGACCACAAGCAGCCGATCAGCGAAGTGCTGCGCCAGATATGCGAGGACAGCGACGACGGCAAGATCAGCAAGGCCGATGCGCTGGACGCCTACAACGACGTCGACAATCTGCGTCTGGTCAATCGCAGCGCCAACGCCTCGCACGAATGGGAGCTCGACATCGACGGGTACTACGACGGCGACTACGACTTCGGCGCCGACGACACCCGCGACATGTTCGACGACAGCCCGCAGCCGCTGCGCATGAACGAACCGGACCATCCGCACTTCGCGATGTTCAAGCAGGCGCTGGATGGGATGTACGAGGTGGCACCGCCGGACGTCACCGGAATGACCAACCTCGAGTACGAGAATGCCGCGTCCTCGCTGGTCTGTGCGGCCGTCGGCGAGGGGCTGACCCGGATCGACGAAGTCGTGTACAACCCCGACAACCGGAGTCTGCTCGCGGTCCAGGGCAGACCGCCGGCCGACGGCAAATACGCCGCGGTCGCGCTGTCCGATGCGATCGACCGCACCCTGGAGCAGAACTCCGACGCCATGGCGGTGATGCCCAAGCCGCATGGGGTGATGTTCTTCCAGGCGATGCACGAACTGCGCGAGAAGCAGAAATTCGTGATGCGGCAGGCCCTGGAGCTCGGCGACGAGGGCATTCTCGGCTTCGACTACCGCGGGATGGACGGCAACAAGCCGCCGATGATGAGCCACCCGAGCCATCCGGATCACGCCGATTTTCTCAAGGTGATCGGCGAAATCGATCGACTCGATCCGGAGCGCCGTACCCTGCCGCACGACAGTTATCGCGACAATTTCGCGGCTGCGGTGGTCAAGGACGCCCGCGACAAGGGCATCACCCAGATCGACGGTTTCACTACCAATCCGCCGCAGATGACCACGCTCTACGCGATCCAGGGCAATCTGCAGAATCTGGAGGATCCGGGCAATCGGGTCTCGTCCACCCTGGTCGCGCGCGGCGCGTTGACCCCGATCGACTGGAGCACCTGCAAGGTCGACGAGTTGCACCAGCAGCGGGCGCAGGCGGTGCAGCAGCAGAACCAGAACCTGGGCCAGAATCCGCAGGTCGAGCCGATGCGGATGAACTGAGCGCGCCCGTTCAGACCGTCCACGCCGCGCGCAGCGGCGCGTGGCCCGGGTCTGCGCGCCCCCAGCGCGCGCGGCCGCCGAGCGCGGCCAGTTCGATCAACACCCCGGCGCCGACGATCTGCGCCTGCAGGCGTTCGATCAGCGCGCGCGCCGCATCGAGGGTGCCGCCGGTGGCGAGCACGTCGTCGATCAGCAGCACGCGCGCGCCGGAGGGCAACGCATCGGCCTGCAGCTCGAGCGCGCCACGGCCGTACTCCAGTGCGTACTCCTGCGACAGTGTGCGCCCGGGCAACTTGCCCGGTTTGCGCACCGGCACGAAACCGGCACCCAACGCGCGTGCCAGCGGCGCGCCGAAGATGAAGCCGCGGGCTTCGATTCCGACCACCGCATCCACCGGTTGCGCGCGCCAGGGCGCGGCCAGACTCTCCAGCGCATCCGCGAACGCCGCGGCGTCGCTCAGCACCGGGGCGATGTCCTTGAACACGATCCCCGGTTTGGGGAAATCGGCGACATCGCGGACCAGTCGGGTCCAGGCCGGGCGGGCCGAAGTCGGAGAAGATGGGTCGGTCATGCGCGGCTCCTGCGAAAGAAGCGGGCATCATGCCGCAGCGGCCCAGCGGCGGCCATCGAAGCCGCGCGACCCGGGCGGGCTACAATCGCGGGCCGCCCCTGGCCCGCCCTCCGGATACCGTATGCGCCGCGCGAATCGTGCCTCTCTGCCTCCGGCCTCGCGGCTGGCGGCCACCGTGCTTCCCTGCGCGCTGCTGTTCGTCGCGGCGTTGGCCGTGCCGCCGGTGGTCCGCGCCGAATCGGCCACCGCCACCGGCACCACGGAAGCCCAGACCGCGCGCCTGCTGCGCTTGCCGCTGGGCGGCAGGACCATCGAAGCCCCGCTGCCTGACGGCTACATCGTGCTCGGCGATGCGCCCGACCAGTATCGCGACGTGATGCAGCGGGTGATCCCGCCGCGCATGCGGATGCTGGAAGTGATCCTGTTCGCCGAGGATCTGGAACTGGAGATGGACGAGTTCAGCCAGTCCGCCTCGTTCGAGCTGTACGCCAATCGCGACATCGAGAATCTGCCGCTCAGCGCCGTGGAGTGGGCGATGGTCAAGAAAGAGGCCGGCCGCGAACTGCGCCGGGCCGATCTTTCCAGCCGGATCAGGAGCAGCACCGAACGCAATGCCGAAAGGCTCAACGAAGCGATGCAGGAGGAGTTCGGCGACATCGCCAGCGTGGAAATCGGCAAGCCCGGCGAGCAGGTCGTCTACAAGGAAGAC
>JBIJAD010000236.1:0-6311 GCA_044345955.1 Lysobacteraceae bacterium | reverse complement strand
CGTTCGCTGCGCATGTATCTGGTGCTGCCGACGCGCCAGAGCGTACTGGAGGAAGTCTACGAGATCGACATGGTGCGGGTGGTCGCGCTGACCCATGTGCGCAATCGCATGCTGTGCGTGGTCGGTTCGCTGGAATTCCCCAAGGGCAAGGCCGATATCGCCCTGGTGGTGCGTCAGCTCGATGCCTACGTGGAGGAGATCCACCGCCTCAATCCGGCCGAGGAGCCCGCCGCAGATCGCGGTTGAATGCGACTCGCGCGCCGAGGCTCAGTCGTCCGCGCTGCCGAAGCGCACCCAGCGCTCGGCTTCGACCAGATCGGAGAAGATCCGCACGTTGATGCCCAGCGCGCGGCCGTGGATCTCGGCGTGTTCGACCGCCGGCACGAAGGCCGCGGTCGGTTCGAACACGCCGACGCGCTCGAAATCGTCGCGATGCGCGCGGAACGCCAGCGCCAGCGCGGCGAGTTCCTCGGGGCTGGCCGGTCGCGTTTTCTTGCGGTCGATCACCAGCAGCCGGCGGCACTGGTGGGCGCGCGCGGTGTCGACGATCTCGCGCCAGTAGGCCAGCCGCACCTCCTGCGCATCGATCTCGCCGCTGACCTGCGCGCGCAGCAGATCGCCCTCGACCGCGATCGAGAGCCGATAGGCCAGTGCCGGCGAAGTGTCGTCCGGGCCCGGAGGCATGCCCCTCTCCCCTGTACGCCGACAGCATAACGTCCCTGCGGCGGCGATGCGGACCGCATCGCGTGATCGTGGTCGCGGACGCCGGCGGTGGTTGTGGCATCCTCGCGGCGCGGGCGAAGGGGAGCCCGCCGGCCCCGATCCGTCCTGCAGGTGTCTCGCCCGTGCCCCTCGCGCTTCCGCCCCGCCCGTCTTTGCTTGCCGCCGCCGCGACGCTGCCGCTGTTGTCGGTCGCCCTGTTGCTGCCGGCGCCCGCCGCCGCCCGAACCTGGACCGTCGGCCCCTCCGGCCGCGATCACACCCAACTCTCCGCCCTGTTCAACGCCCGCGATCTTGCCCCCGGCGACATCGTCGAGGTGGACGGCAGCGCCGTCTACGGCAGCGCGGTGGTCGGTGAGGACGACGGCGGCGCGCCCGGCAATCCGGTGGTCATCCGCTGGAACCGCACAACCGGCACGACCCGCCCGGTGCTGCAGGGCGGGACCCACACCATCAAGTTCCAGCGCTCGAACCATGTCGTGTTCGAGGGCTTCGAAGTGCGCGGCGGCAGCAGCACCTGCGTGTTCAGCGAGGCCCACGACATCACCGTGCGCGATGCCGTGATCCACGCCTGCCCGGGCCACGGCATCCTCGGCGCGGACCTCAACTCCGGCTCGTTCACGCTCGAATACAGCGAGATCTTCGACGCCGGGGCAGGCAGCACCCGGCACCCGATCTACATGCAGTCGGACGAGATGGCGTATCCGGGCTCGGTCTTCCGCATGCGTTTCAACTACGTGCACGGCGGCAACGGCGGCAATCTGCTGAAGAACCGGCACGAGCGCGCCGAAATCCATTCCAACTGGTTCGAAGGTTCGGTCTATCAGGAGATCGAACTGATCGGCCCCGACTGCCAGACCCAGGCCTCCGGCTGGACCCGCGCGACGAAGCGCGAAGATGCCGAATTGCTGAACAACGTCATCGTGCACACCTCGGCCACCTGGCCGCACGCGATCCGCATCGGCGGCGACCTCAACGGCGCCAGCGACGGCCGCGTGCGCATGGTCGGCAACACGATCCTGTTCGAGCGCGCCGCCGCGGGCACCGCCGTCTACGTCCAGCTCGGTGCCGGCAGCGTGGAGATGCACAACAACGCGATCTTCCAGACCGGCGGCGCGGCACCGGCGATCCTGCGCGAGAACACCACCGCCGACACGCCGGTGTGCGCGCCGTTCGTGACCACGCCGTGGAGCGGCGCGCGCAGCGTCTTCGGCACCCGCAACTGGGTCCAGACCGGCGCGACGTTCGTGCCGCCGGAGTGGACCGGGACCGTGAGCGGCGCCGATCCGGGCTTTCGCAATATCGCCGCGCGCGACCTGCGCCCGTCCGCGAACAGTCCGCTGCGCAACGCCGGCAGCAACCGGCCGCCGTCGCCGCCGGCGTTCCCGATGCCTTGGCCGCTGCCGCGGCTGGGCCACGACCCTCCGCTGCGCGCGAAGCTGGCCCCCGGCGACGAGCGCGCGCGGATTCCGCAGGGTTATTTCACGGTCGACATCGGCGCGCTGGAGGAAGTGGACATCGACAGTCTGATCGGCCCGTTCGAGTTGCCCGGCAACGCGCCGCGGTTGCGCCCGCGCGCGCCTGCGGCCGCGCCGCCGTCGCCGTCGGCGATGCCGACGGTGCAGCCATCATCGCGCCCGCGCTGCGCGGAGGACGCCTGCCGCCGGGCACGCGCACCGCGGCGCTGAGCGCAGGATGCGGATCCCGGGCCGATCCGCGATCATGGCCGCTTCGTCCACAGCCTCCGGATCCCGCCGCATGCTCGATCGTCTTCGCCGGTTGTTCGGCGCAGGTCCCGCATCCGCGGCGCAGGGCGTGTCGCGTCCGGCCGCGGATTTCGCGCCGATCGCGATGACCTGGTACGACGGCACGCGCCTGCCGCTGCCGGTGTGGGAGGAGATCGCGAAGGCTGCGCATCCGGACTGGAACGCGGCCGAACGCGATGGCTTCCGCACCGCCGCCGCCGGCCACTGGCTGCAGGCGCTCGCGGCGCGCCTGGGCCCGGAGTACCGGGTCCACGAATCGGAGGATTTCCTGCTGCTGTCGGCCCTGGACGACCGGCCGGTCGAAGTGTTCCTGCAGTTCTGCCAATCGGTGCGGCGCAGGATCGTGCGCAATCTCGACGGCATCGCGGCCGAGCGCAGCGACGGCAAGCATGCGGTCCTGGTCTTCGCCGACCAGGACGCCTACTACGACTACATCGCGCACTACTACCCCGACGACGGCGGCGAGTACGCGATGTCTGCGGGCATGTTCGTGCATGCCGGTTACGGTCATTTCGCGCTGCCGGAAATCGACATGGAGCAGATGCAGCCGACCATCGCGCACGAGCTGACCCATTGCCTGCTGTCGCACCTGCCGATCCCGGCGTGGCTCAACGAGGGATTGGCGGTGAACACCGAGCATGCGCTGTTCCCGCAGTACGGCGATCCGCGGTTTTCGCTGTATCGGCCGCAGGAGATCGCGGCCAAACATGCCGCGTTCTGGAACTCGGACACGCTGCAGGAATTCTGGTCGGGCAAATCCTTCCTGCGCACCGACGACGGCAACATGTTGTCCTACGATCTGGCCAAGCGGGTGGTCGGGCGCGCGGCGCGGGCGGAGGACGCATTCCGCGCCTTCGTGCTGGACGCCGACAGCAGCGACGCCGGACAGGCCGCCTGCGAACGCTGGCTGGATTGCCCGCTGGAGGCGCTGGTCGTGCCGATGCTGGGCGCGGGCGACTGGCGACCGGACCCGGCGCGCTGGCGTGACGGTGTCGAGCGCGGCCAGTTCGGCGTTCCGCCATCGCCGTGACCGCCCGCGCATGGCATGATCCGGGCCGGTCCATCCCGTCGGAATTCCGCATGCGTGTCCTTCCCGTTCTGTGCGCCGCCCTCGCCGCCGCCCTCGCTGCGGTCGCAGCGGCGCAGGATTTCTCGAAAGTCGAAATCAAGTCCACGCCGCTGCGCGATGGCACTCACCTGCTGACCGGCGCCGGCGGCAACATGGTCGCCAGCGCCGGCGAAGACGGCACCTTCCTGATCGACGACCAGTACGCGCCGCTGAACGAGAAGATCTCCGCCGAACTGGCGAAACTCGGACGGATGCCGCTGCGATTCGTCATCAACACCCACTGGCACGGCGATCACACCGGCGGCAACGAGGCCTTCGGCAAGGCCGGCGCGGTGATCGTCGCCCACGCCAACGTACGCAAGCGCATGAGCACCGAGCAGTTCATCGTCGCCTTCGAGCGCAAGGTGCCGGCCTCGCCGGCGGCGGCGCTGCCGGTGGTGACCTTCACCGAAAGCGTCGCCCTGCACCTCAACGGCGACGAGGTCTCGGTGATCCACGTCGCCCACGCGCACACCGACGGCGACGCCCTGGTGAAGTTCGCCCGTGCGAACGTGCTGCACATGGGCGACACCTGGTTCCACGGCGGCTATCCCTTCATCGACCTGGGCTCGGGCGGCAGCATCGACGGCCTGATCGCGGCGATCGATCGCGGTCTGGCGCTGAGTGATGCGCAGACCCTGATCGTGCCCGGGCACGGCCAGGTCGGCGATCGCGCCAAGCTGCAGGCCTATCGCGACGTGCTGGCTGCGGCGCGCGAGCGGATCGCGAAACTCAAGGCCGCTGGCCGCACCCGCGACGAAGCCATCGCCGCCGCGCCCACCGCCGAATGGGACGAGAGCTGGGGCAAAGGCTTCATCAAGCCGGCGCAGTTCGTCGGTTTCGTCTACGACTCGCTGCCCGCGGGCAAGCCGCGACGCAGGCGCTGAGTCGTGCTGCGTCGCGCCGCCCTCGCGGCCGTGCTGGCGCTGGCGATCTGCGCCGGCGCCGCTGCGGCGACGCCGGGCGTCGCTCCGGCGGTGCCGCCCGCGCTTTCGGCGGCGGTGGATGCGCTGGAGAAACAGGACACCGCCGACGCTGAATTCCGCCGCCTGCTGGCGCGGATCGATGCCGAAGGCACGCCGACGCTCAAGGCGCGCGCTTATTCGCTCCAGTGTCAGCGCAGGGTCGGCGCCGATCCCGAGGCGATGCGCGCGGTCGCGGAGGCGGGGATCGCCCTCGCACGCAAGGCCGGTGCGCAGGCGGAACTGGGCGGCCTGCTGCTGTGCCGCGGCTACATCGAGGAATCGGCCGATCGCGGCGCCCGCGCGTTGGAGGACTACGCCGAGGCGAGCGCGGTCTCCTCACGCGCCGGCAAGCCGGGCGATGCCGCGCAGGCGCGGGTGCTCCGCGGCGAGCTGCTGCACGCGCAGGGGCGTTACGCCGAGGCGCTGGACGAGATGCAGGGGGCGCATCGCCACTACGTCGCGGTCGGCGACGCCAAACAACAGAGCTATACGCTGAATGCGATCGCCAATCTCTACGCCGATCCGCGCGTCGGTCAGTACGAGAAGGCGTTGCAGTACTACCGGCAATTGCTGACGCGACACGCAGATCAGGGCGACCGCGCCGAAATCGCGACCGCGCGCTACAACATCGCCGCGACCCTCGGCCGGCTCGGCCGCGAGCGCGAGGCGCTCAGCGAATTCCGTTCCGCGCTGACCGCCTACGAGGCTGAGGGCGCGCGCAGCGACGCGGTCGAGACCCGACGTGCGATGGCCGCGCTGCTGCTGCGCGGCGGGCGCGCCGCCGAGGCGCTGACGCTCGCCGAGCAGGCATTGGGCGAGGCCGACAGCGGCGACGAGAGCCTGGTCGCGCGCATCCGCACGGTGCACGCCGGCGCGCTGTACCGGCTCGGCCGCGGCGATGCTGCGCTGGCCGAATTCGACGACGTGCAGCCGTATTTCGAACGCGAGAAGGATCTGCGGTTCCTCGAACACATCGCCGGCGAACGCGCCGCGGCGCTGTCGGCGATGGGACGCTGGCAGGAGGCGTTCGCCGCGCGCAGCCGCCAGTTCGAATTCAGCCGTGAGCTGGACCGGCGTCTGGAACAGGACGTGACCGCGCGCATGCGGGTGCAGTTCGACAGCGAACGCACCGAGCGCGAGAACGCCGCGCTGCAGCGCGAGAACGCGCTGCGCAGCCGCGCGCTGCAGGATGCGCAGCGGATCCGCCGTCTGCAGGCCGCGGTGATCGCCCTCGGCGGCGCGGTGCTGGCCGGCGCGCTGTGGGTGGCCTGGCGACTGCGTCGCCGCGCGCGGCTGATGCGGCGACTGGCGATGACCGACGAGCTGACCGGCATTCCCAACCGGCGCGCGATCCTCGATCGGCTGCAGCAGCGGCTCGACCGCGGCAGGACGCCGGCGGCGGTGCTGATCTTCGACATCGATCACTTCAAGACCATCAACGACCGCCGCGGTCACGACATCGGCGACCGCGTACTGCGCGAGGTCGCGGAGGCGGCGCGTCGCGCGCTGGCCGCCGCCGCGCGCGAGGCGCAGGCCGGCGAGGCCGTGCTCGGACGGATCGGCGGCGAGGAGTTCCTGGCGCTGCTGGATCGCGCCGACCCCGCGAGCGCGGGCGCGATCGGCGAACATCTGCGCGCCGCGATCGCGGCCCTGCGGATCGACGACGGCGGCGACGGACTGCAGGTGACGATCAGTCTCGGCGGCACGCTCGCGCGCCCGCGCACGGACCGGCGCGCAGACCGGATCGAGGAC
>JBIJAD010000134.1:0-9862 GCA_044345955.1 Lysobacteraceae bacterium | reverse complement strand
AGCCGGTCGCAACCGCATGGACTGGCAGCCCGCCCCCGACGACGACTGACCCGCGAGGATCGCCGCATGCCCTATGTCTCCGCCTATGCCGAACACGAGCCCGCACGCGCCGAGGTCGACGCGTTGCCCGGCGATAACCTGCTGGAATTCGGCGCGCCCTGGTGCCCGCACTGCATCGGCGCGCAGTCGCTGATCGCCGCCGCATTCGCGGGACGCGACGGTCTGCGGCATCTCAAGATCGAGGACGGGCCGGGGCGTCCGCTCGGCCGCTCGTTCAGGATCAAGCTGTGGCCGAGCCTGGTGCTGATCCGCGACGGCGAAGAACGCGGCCGCGCGGTGCGGCCGCAGTCGCGCGAGGACATCGAGGCCCTGCTGCGCGAAATCTGATCGCGCGCGCGATGCGCAGGTGTCGACGGCGCGCGTCAACCGCACGCGGCGCGTTCGTCGTGTCGTGCAGGCAGGGTCGATTCGTGAAGGTTGTGTTGGGTTCAGCCGCGTGCGATCGCGCGGCGTTCAGTTTGTCGCCGCGCAGGCCTTGCGGCGTGGTCGCGTTAAGCTGGCCCATAACCCGGATGCGTCGCGCGAGGGTTAAGCGCGCGTTGTCCGTGCGGATGCGGTCCGGCCGCGATTCATCCGCGGATTCGCAAGGTGGTGTCCGACCGCAGCGATGCGCGGTCGCATCCCCCGGCGACTACGGAGACACACGACAATGACCCATCGCAACACCCTTCGTCTGCTCGGCCTCACGGCCTTCGCCGCCGCGTTCGCGGCGCCCGCGCTTTACGCGCAGGATGGCACCGCGCAGAAGGACGACGCGCCGCCCGCGTCCGCACAGCCGTCGCAACCGGCGAAGAAGACCTGGGCCGAACTCGACACCGACCGCAACGGTCATCTCAGTCGCGAGGAATCCGCGGCCGTGCCCGCGCTGGAGGCGGTGTTCGAACGCGCCGACGCCAATGCCGACGGTGCCCTCACCGGCGACGAATACAAGGCCTATCTCGCCGCGCATGCGCAGGAAGGCCAGGCGGCGGACAAGCCGCCCACCGAGCGCTGATCGCAGCGCCTCTCCCCCACCTCGACGGCGGACGAAGCGCGTACCGCCGACGCGACACGGAGGTCGCGGATCGACGTCCCGCCGCTGCGGGACGGGCCGCCGCGCGATCGCCAGGGAACGGTGATCGCGCGCAGGCCGAGAATGTCCGTTGCGGGTTCGAGGATGCTCGCGCCCCCCGTCACCGCGCGCCCGTCACGAGCGAAGCCGATCTCTCCGGACGCTTCGTCGGCGGGCGGCGCACATCATCCCGCGGCGCCGCCGAATCCCTGCTGCCGCCAGGCTTCGAACACCGTGACCGCGACCGCGTTCGACAGATTCAGGCTGCGATTGTCCGGGCGCATCGGCAGGCGCAGGCGGTGGGCTTCGGGGATGCCTGCCAGCACATCGTCGGGCAGACCGCGGGTCTCCGGCCCGAACAGGAAGGCATCGCCCGGCGCGAACGCGACCCGGTCGTAGCGCACCGTGCTGCGCGTGCTCAGCGCGAACACCCGCGGCGCGGTGCCGGCATTGGCCGCGGTCAATGCGGCGAGCGCGTCCTCCAGCGTGTCGTGCACGCGCAGGCTCGCGTATTCGTGGTAATCCAGCCCCGCGCGCCGCAGTTGCGCGTCTTCGAGCGTGAAGCCCAGTGGCCGGATCAGATGCAGCCGCGCGCCGGTGTTGGCGCACAGGCGAATGACGTTGCCGGTGTTGGGCGGGATTTCGGGCTGATAGAGGATGACTTCGAACACGGTGGCTTCGGCGATCGGCGCGGACTGGGGGCGCAGTGTATCGGCCGGCCGCAGCGCGTGACGTACCCGCCGCGGGATCGGCATCCCTGTCGTCGACCCGTTCGCCGCATTCCGCGCCCCCCAGCCGCATTCCGCGCCGATGGCCGTCCCGCGCCCGCCGACCGCGCCCTAATCTTCGCGCCACGCCATGCCGGCACAGGCGCTCATGCGACAAAGCGTCCGCAGCCGCCCGGCCGACGTCCAACCCACTTCAGCCAGGAGCGCCATCATGTCCCCCCATCCGATTGCCGCACATCCGCGATCCACCCCCGTCGGCCGCCGTCGTCGGCGGCTCGCCGCGACTCTGTTGTTCCTGGGCATGTCGATCGGCACGGTTCTGGTCTGCGTCGCCGCACGTACGCCCGATGCGACCGCCGCTGCGGCTTCGGCCGCTGCCGCACGGCCCGGGGCCAGCCAGGCTGCCGCCCTGCGCGAATTGCGCAAGGCTTCGAAAGCGGCCCACAGCGACGTGCTGATCGTCTGGCGCGACGGCGAACTGCTGGCCGAGGACTACAGCGCCTTCGGCCCGGACCAGTACTACGAAACCATGTCCGCGACCAAGGGCGTGGTCGCGCTGGCGATCGGCCTGCTGCTGCAGGAAGGCAAGATCAAGTCGCTGGACCAGCCGGTCGCGGATTTCTTTCCGGAATGGCGGCAGGGGCGCAAGGCGAAGATCACGATCCGGCATCTGATGACGCACACCTCCGGCCTGCAGAACGTACGCACCACCGATATCGAAATCTATCCGAGCCCGGATTTCGTGCAATTGGCGCTGGCCGCCGATGTGAGCGACGAACCCGGCAGCCGCTGGGCCTACAACAACAAGGCGACCAACCTCATTCCCGGGCTGGTCCGGCGCGTCAGCGGCATGCCCATCGACGAATACATGAAGACGCGTCTGTTCGACGCGATCGGGCTGCGCGAATTCCAATGGATGAAGGATGCGGCCGGAAACCCGCACGGCATGGCCGGCTTCCAGACCAGCGGGCGCGAATTCCTGAAACTGGGTGTTTTCGTACTCAATCGCGGCCGGGTCGGCGATCGTCAACTGATCTCACCGGAGTTCTTCGACGTGCTGGCGACTTCCGGTGCGCCTGAGGAATTTCCCAGCAGCGGTCATCTGTGGTGGCTGCTCGGCGACGACAAGGACATCCTGATCGACGACGAACTGCTGACGCGCATGCGCGCACGCGGCGTCGATCCCGGCTTCGTCGACAAACTGGCGCAGATCAAGGGCGTGTACTCCGAACTGCCCGGCCCGTTCAAGCGCGAGGAGGATCCCTACATCAAGGCGATGACCGCGACGTTCGGCCCGGATTTCATGACCGAGGTCGTGCGCCACGTCAGCGGCAAGACGGTATTCCCCAAGGTACGTCTGAATCATCCCGTCGGCATGGCCGCCAGCGGTTCCTACGGGCAGGAACTCATCGTCATTCCGGATCAGAAACTTGTTATTGTCCGGATGGTCACGAACGGGAAACCCGGGTTCGACGAGATGAGGGACAGCTTCATGACGCTCAAATCACTGGCGCTCGAGCTGGCTGCCGCCTATCGCGACGCTGCATCGGCGCAGGCCGGCCGGTGAAACCGCTACCGGGCCCGGACTCGGCACGGCCCGCCGCAGCACCGCGCGATGCTGCCCGGCTTCCGGCGCGCACCGTCGCGGTGCTGTTGTCGCTGGCTGCAGCGGTGTGCGTGATCCTGGCCGCGATCCAGACGCTGACCAACGCCCTGGTGCAATTCGCGCTGCCGGGCGACGATGCACCGGGGTTCTTCGCGCTGTTGTTCGGTTTCGCCTTGCCAGCGACGATGATCTGGCTGCTGCTGCTGTTCGTGCTGCTGCGGATCACGCCGCCGTCGCTGGCCAGGATCGATCGCATCGATCCGCGCTGGGTCGGCTACTGGTTGGCCGTGACGATCGCGATCGCGCTGGTGCATGCGGCGGCGCTGTCGGCGTTCGTGCTGGCCTTCGCCGCCGATCCGCCCGCGCAGCGGGCGGTGTTCGAACGGCTTGGCGTCGAATCGCAGTGGGCCGCATTCCTGTTCGAATACGGTCGCAATCTGCGCCAGTCCGCGTGGATGTCCCTGCTCAGCGCCGGCATCGTGCTGATCCGTGCGCATCGTTTCGAAGCCGAGCGCCAGCGCATCCGAAACGCCGAATTGTCGATGCATCTGGCGCGGGCGCGGTTGGAGGCGCTGAGCGCGCGGCTCAACCCGCATTTCCTGTTCAACGCACTGCATACCTTGTCGGCCCTGGTGCATGCCGATCCGGACCGCGCGATCGGCGGCATCGCCCGGCTCGGCGAGGTGCTCCGCGCCTCGCTCGACCGCAGCGAGCGCCAGTTCGTCTCGCTCGGAGAGGAAGTCGATTTCAGCCGCGACTACCTCGGCATCGAGTTCCTCCGCTACGACCGCCGTATCGATTGCCGCTGGCGGATCGATCCGGGCGCCCTGGATCTGCCCGTGCCGCCGTTCGTGCTGCAGCCATTGATCGAGAATGCGGTGAAGTACGGCGTCGATCGCTCGTCGGGGCGGACCGCGATCGACATTTCCGCGCACGTGCAGCAGGCGCATCTGCTGATCGAAGTCGTTCACCGCAGCGAATCCGGGGGCGATCTCGATGTGGTACGTCGCGGCCTGAGTTCGGGCATCTCCAATCTGCGCGCGCGGATGGACGCGCTCTACGGCGAGGGCGTCTGGCTGATCGAGCAGCGTTACGACGACCGCGGCTCGGAAACCGTGCTGCTGTTGCCGCTGGCGTCCACCGATGTCGCCAACGACGACGTCCAGATCGACGCGACCGCGCGGACCTGAGCGATGCGTCGGATCCGCGCCCTCATCGCCGACGACGAAACCTTCGCCCGGGATTTCCTGCGACGCATGCTCGCGGCGCATGCGGACGTGGAGGTCGTCGCCGACTGCGCGGATGGCGCGGAGGCCGCGGCCGCGCTGCGCCGTGACCGACCCGACGTCGCCTTCCTCGACATACGTATGCCCCTGTTGACCGGTACCCAGGCGCTCGACGGGCTCGATGAGGCCGAACGACCCCTGGTGGTGTTCTGCACCGCGCACGACGAATATGCGCTGCGCGCGTTCGATTACGCGGCGGCCGACTATCTGCTCAAACCCTTCGATGCCGATGCGCTCGCCCGCGCCCTGGATCGGGTTCGCGCGCGCCTGGGCCTGCATGCGGTCGCGCCGCCGGGCGCGGCGTCCGCGGCGGTCGCGAAAGAATTCCTGCGCCGGATCGTCGTGCGCCAGGACGACCGGCTGCGGATCGTCGCGGTCGAGGACCTGCACTGGGTCGGGGCCGAGGACAAGTGGCTGAGCCTGCACACCGCGAATGGCGTCTTCCGCCTGCGCCGGCCGATCCGTGAGCTGGAAGCGGCGCTCGACCCGCAGCGCTTCGCGCGCATCCATCGCTCCACCCTGGTCGCGCTGGCGCAGGTGCGCGAACTGCACCCGCTGCCGGACGGCGACTACGGCCTTGTTCTCGCCGCCGGGCCCACCTTGACCGTCAGTCGTGGTTATCGCGATGCATTCTTCGCGCGGCTCGACGGCCGCCATGGCGGCGATCCGCAGAACGGTTGATGCTGCGCCCACGGAGGCATCGCTGCGCCTGCCGGTGCTGCCGACATCAGCGCCCCAGGGCGCAGCTCGCCAGCGGCTGTTCGCTCGCCGTGCGCCACGCGGCCGGATCGGCCGGCCGTGGCGCGTTCGGGAAATCGATCCGCGCTTCGATCTGGCCGCCGCGGCCGTCGCGGATGTTGGTCGGGCCGCTGAAGCGGCGAAGCCGGCGATCTTCGGCGTCGTACTCGACCCGGATCGCGCCCGCGACCCGGCCGAGCAGCCCGTCCAGGCGCAGTTCGAAGCGCTGCAGCCGATCATCGCCCTCGCGGCGCTGCCCGGTGCTGCGCACCTTGAAGGGCATGCCGCGTCCGAACGCCGGCACCGCGAAGGTCAGCGGCTGGGCTTCGCCCGCAGTCAGTTGCGGCCAGCGCAGGCGCAGGAATTCATCGAAGCCGGCATCGGCCACCAGCGGCGCGCCGCCGGCCGCGACCGCTCGCGGTGCGCCATCGCCGCTCCAGACCAAGGTCCGTCCGCCCTCGCGGCGCAGGCCTTCGCGATGACCGCGGGCGTCGATCATCTCGAACGCCGGCGCCAGCACGGAATCGCGGTAATCCACCCGCTTGCGCGCGAAGGCGGTGCCGTCGGGGCACCGGTACAGCACCAGACGCTCGATCGGGCGCGCGCCTTCGTGACGGATCAGATGCGCCTCGCGATACAGGAGGCGATCGCTGTCCGGGTCGCGGGCGTCGCCCTCGACCGCGACCAGCCGCGCCTGCGCGGGCAGGGCGAGGGCGAGCCCGAGCAGGGCGATCGCCGAAACGCGGAGGCGGACAGGGAAGGATGTGCCGGGGGTCATGCCCGGAATACGGCGCGCGTCGCGCCGCGGATGCGTCACCACGCCACCGTCTCTCCGCGCCAGTCCAGGAAACGGCCGCTGTCGGCCAGGGTGGCGGCGTCGATCATCCGCAGCAGGCCGGCCACCGAGTCGGCCGGGGTGATCTGCGCGCCGTCGCCGCCCATGTCGGTCTGCACCCAGCCCGGATGCAGGGCCAGCACCACGATCCCGCGCTCGCGCAGGGCATGGGCGGTGAGCACCGTGGCCATGTTCTGCGCCGCCTTGCTGATGTTGTAGCCGGGGGTGCCGAAGCGGTCGGTGGACGCGATCGAGCCGAGCACCGAGGACAGGTTCGCGACCTTCGCGCCGTCGGCCAGGACCGGAGCCAGGGCTTCGGTCAGCAGCAGCGGGCCGGCGGCGTTGATCCGGAAGCTGTCCTCCAGATGCGCTTCGGACAGGTGGCCGAAACGCTCGCCCGAGTGCAGCACGCCGGCGTTGTTGACCAGCAGGTGCAGACGTTCGCAGACCAGCGGCAGTTCGCGGACGAGCTCGGCCCGGGACTTGGCATTGGCCACGTCCAGCGGCAGTACGTGCAGACGGCCGGGGTATTCCCCGGCCAGCGCGTTCAGGGCGGTGGCCTTGCCCGGATGGCGGCAGGTGGCGACCACGCGATCGCCGCGGGCCAGCAACTGTCGGGTGAATTCCAGACCGATGCCGCGATTGGCGCCGGTGACGAGGCAGTGCTGGCTCATGACGACTCCTGGTGCCGGTGGCTCCGGCGGCGGAACGCCCGGACGGGACTTGTGGCCTAGTGCCAGCCCCCGGGCCCGGGGCTAGGATGCAACGCCGGCTGCGGCCTGTCGAACCCCCGCCTTGGCGGACACGGCTCGGCCGCGGTCCGTCCACCATACCCTGTCCCGGAGTTTTCCATGTCCATCGCCCGCCCGCGCCCGTCCGCGCTCAAGTACGGTCTGCTCGCCCTTTCGTTGTCCTTCGCGCTCGGCGGCAGTCTGTCCCTGGTCCCGGTCGACGCCACCGCCCAGTCGCGCACCGCGCGCGGCACCGGCGTCGATATCCCCTACCAGCAGTTCACCCTGCCCAACGGTCTGCGCGTGGTCGTGCACACCGACCGCAAGGCCCCGATCGTGGCGGTGAACATCTGGTACCACGTGGGCAGCAAGGACGAACCGGAGGGCCGCACCGGCTTCGCCCATCTGTTCGAGCATCTGATGTTCAACGGTTCCGAGAACCATCGCGGCGAGTTCTTCGAACCCTTCGAACTGGTCGGCGCCACCGACCAGAACGGCACGACCAATCAGGATCGCACCAATTATTTCCAGAACGTGCCGACCACCGCTCTGGACATGGCGCTGTGGATGGAGTCCGACCGCATGGGCCATCTGCTCGGCGCGATCGACCAGGCCACGCTCGACGAACAGCGCGGCGTGGTCCAGAACGAGAAGCGCCAGGGCGAGAACCAGCCCTACGGCCAAGTGTGGGAACTGCTCGGCGAAGCGATGTATCCCAAGGGGCACCCTTACCATCACGGCGTGATCGGCTCGATGGCCGATCTCAATGCCGCCACCCTCGACGACGTCAAGAACTGGTTCCGCACCTGGTACGGCCCCAACAACGCCGTGCTGGTGCTCGCCGGCGACATCGACCTGGCGACTGCCAAGGAAAAGGTCGCCAAATATTTCGGGCACATCCCGGCCAGCCCGACCATGGCCCAGCCGAAGGTGAACGTGTCGCCGCTGGCCGCCGATTCGCGCAAGCAGACCTCCGACAAGGTACCGCAGGCGCGCATCCACCGCGCCTGGAACGTGCCGCAGGCCAACAGCGTCGATTTCGACCGCCTGCAGTTGTTCGCGCAGGTGCTCGGCGGCAGCCGCTCCTCGCGTCTCGATCAGCGCCTGCTGTTCACCGACAAGCTGGTCGACAACATCAGTGCCAGCGCGTATTCCTCGCAGTTGGGCTCGACCTTCCTGATCGTCGCCACGGTCAAGCAGGGCGTCGATCCGGCGAAGGTCGAGGCGGCGATCGACGAGGAGCTGAAGCGTCTGCTCGCCGAAGGTCCGACCCAGGCTGAACTCGACCAGGCCCGCACCGTGTTCAAGGCCGGCTTCATCCGTGGCGTCGAACGCATCGGCGGCTTCGGCGGCAAGGCCGACGTGCTCGCCGAGTGCACCGTCTACACCGGCAATCCCGGCTGCTTCCGCAACAGTCTGCGCACCATCGACACCGCCACGGCCGCCCAGGTCAAGGCCGCCGGCAACGCCTGGCTCGGCGCCGGCCGCGGCAGCCACACCCTCGTGGTCGTTCCGGGCGAGCGCACCCCGCTGCCGGAGGATCCGGCGGTGACCCCGGCCAAGCTCGATCTGCCGCCGGTGGATCGCAAGTTCCGCACCACCGCGGCCACTGTCGACCGCAGCGCCGGCGTGCCCAGGACCACCCAGTTCCCGGAACTCAAATTCCCCGAGCTGCAGCGCGCCACCCTCGCCAACGGCACCCGGGTGATCCTGGCCGAACGTCGCGGCCTGCCGGTGGTGCAGATGAGTTATCTGTTCGGCGGCGGTTTCGCCGCCGACCGCGACAGCAAGCTCGGCACCTCCAGTTTCGCCATGGGCATGCTCGACGAAGGCGCCGGCGGCTACGACGCCATCGCCTTCGGCAACCGCGCCGAAGCCCTCGGCGCCAATCTCGGCGCCGGCGCCACCCTCGACGGTGGCAGCGCGACGCTGTCGGCGCTGAAGCAGAACCTCGATCCCTCGCTCGCGCTGTTCGCCGACATGCTGCGCCGTCCGCGCTTCGAGCAGAGCGAGATCGACCGGGTCAAGGCCAACTGGATCGCCACCATCCGCCAGGAAAAGGCGCGTCCCAACGGCGCCGCGATGCGTGTGCTGCCGCCGCTGCTGTACGGTGAAGGTCATCCGTACGCGATCCCGTTCAGCGGCACCGGCAGCGAAGCCTCGATCTCGGCGCTGACCCGCGAAGAGCTGCAGGCCTATCACGCGCGCTGGGTGCGTCCGGACAACGCCACCCTGCTGATCGTCGGCGACACCACGCTCAAGGACATCGTGCCGCTGCTGGAGAAGCACTTCGGCGACTGGAAGGCCGACGGTGGCGCAGCCGCGAACGCCGAGATCCCGCAGGTCGCCACGCCCAAGAAGCCGCGGGTGTTCCTGATCGACCAGCCCGGCGCGATCCAGGCCAACATCTACGTCGGCCAGTTGGTGCCCTCGACCCGCGATCCGGGCGCGGTCAAGTTCGACATCGCCAACTCGGTGCTCGGCGGCGAGTTCTCCTCGCGTCTGAACATGAACCTGCGCGAGAACAAGCACTGGGCCTACGGCTCCTACAGTTCGACCTCCGGCGCGCTCGGTCAGCGGCCGTGGATGGCGTTCGCCGCGGTGCAGATCGACCGCACCGCCGATTCGCTGAAGGAAATGCATCGCGAGATCAGCGAATACGCCAGTGGCAAGGCACCGCCGAAGCCGGAGGAAGTGGCCAAGATCCAGGCCACCGAGATCCGTGGCCTGCCCGGGTCCTACGAAACCGCGGGTGCGGTGCTCGGCACGCTCGCCGGGATCGTCCGCTACGGCCGTTCCGACGACTACGTGTTCCAGCGCAAGGCCG
>JBIJAD010000260.1:0-5712 GCA_044345955.1 Lysobacteraceae bacterium | reverse complement strand
CCCAGGTTGCAATGGATCGCGCAAGACCAGTACACGTCCGATCGTACCAACCAGACTAATAAGCACATCACCTGACGCGACGGAAAAGTCAGAGAGCTCCCGGTACTTAAGTAGTGGAATGAAATAATCGCCGAGATCTTGATCTCCGCCGATCACCTGCTCCTGTCCGTAAACTTTGAATCCTGTCTTCGAGTAAGAGTCTTTCTTAATGCTGGAGCCGAAAGGTCCTGGTTTGATGCCGATGTCCCGATCAAGGTAATGCACAATAGTTTCGACCTTCCACTCCTTCGGAATCCACCCCAACGGCGACTCCTTGTAGAGATGCGGCGCCTCGGTCTGGAGCGGACGCAATTCGCCGTTGGCGTCGATGCCGCGCGTCAGCAGGTCGTGCAGCAGCCCCTGCTTGACGGCCTTGAGCTTGGCGATGATCGCCTCGGTTTCGTGGATGGCGGAGTCGAGGGTATCGAGCACGACCGCGATGACCGGCTGCGCGTTTGCATCAGCGATCGGCACCGCGATGTCCAAGTAGTCCTGAATCCGAATGCCCTTGACCGTCGAGCCCACGGCCCGTGCTTCGGCCCTCGCTTGAATGAACTGCAGCAGCCTCAGAAGATACGCGGGCGATACCCCTGCTGCGGGAAAGATCGCTTTCACATCCTGATTGATCGCCATTGCTACGGGAGCCATGGCAGCACGCCCGACGGCCATGCGCGTGCAAACTAACGGCGTATCCGCGGGGATCAGATTGCTCGCACTGGCATTCAGACCTGCTACCGAAATGTACTCTTGGGTGTCCGTGATGACTCCTGCCTGCTCCGGGAAGTCCTTGACGGATGCCCAAGGGATGGTCCCCTTCCAGTACGACGGCACTTGCCGCGGCGGCGTGCCTCCGCCCGCATGGTCACTCACTGCAGTACGGAGCGGGCGAGGGGCGTAGGGCATCTCAGACATACCCCAACCCATTCAAGAACGCCTGCAAGGTCTGCGCCGCCGCATACCTCTTACCTTCAATCTCGGTAAGCGTCACCCGGTACTTGTCCCACCAGGTCTCGAAAGCGATGACGATGTCCTTGCGCTGCGCGGCGATGTAGCGATCGACGATGGCGCGCATATCGTTGTGCAGGATGGTCAGCAGCAGGTCGGCAGCGGCTTCGGGCGTCAGCCCATCGACGGCGGCGTTGATGTGCGTCGTGAAGCTGTCCTTCTTCGCCTTGAGCTGCTTCTTGACCGCGGAAAGTTCCTTCTTCCAGGTCTTGAGCTGGGCTTCGTCCACCGCGCTTTCGTCGTCGGCATCCTCGTCTGCGGCTTCGACGGCTTCGCCTTCCTCGCCTTCGGCGTCCTTCGGGCTGGCGGCCTTGATCTGGCTGTCCAGCTCGGCCTTCTTCGCTTCCAGTTCGCTGATGGCTTCGACGAAGTCGCTCATCAGGAACTTGACCAGCTTGTGCTCCAGGGGACTCTCCTTGCTGGCCTTGTCCTCCAGCGCGGTGACGATGCTGGTGCGCCAGGCGTCGGCCACGCCCTTGGCGCCGCGCGCCATCAGGGTGAGGAATTCGTATTTGGTCTGGGTCCAAAAGCCGGCGACGATGCCGCGCACCTGGAAGGGATCGAGCAGGCCGATGGCTTCCAGCGAATCGCTGAAACTGGCCAGCAATTCGCTGCGCAGCGCGACCAGACCGGCCGCGTTGTCCATCTGCCCCGCCAACGCGGTGATGCGGCCGCTGTGCGCCCGCCACCACTGCTCGAAGGCCTCGCGGATGGCGGCCTCCTTGGCGATCAGCCCGGGGTTGCCTTCGATGGCGGGCTTGAGGTCCTGGCGCCGGATCAGCGTGGGCGCGAAATCGAGGTACTTCGCATCGCGTTCGACGAACAGATCGTTCGGGTCGAGCCCGTGCGCCGCGAACAGCGCCGCCTTGGCCTCGACCTCGGCCTTCGGCACGCCACCGACCAGATGCGCCCGCGCGTCGTGCGGCTCGGGCGGCGGTGCGTTGTCGGCGTAGCGACGGATGTTGAGGTTGTAGCCGTTGTCCTTGAGCGTGGCGTTGTCGACGATGGCCGAGAAGCCCGGGATGGCGCGGAATTCGTCGAAGGTAGTAACGATCTTCTCGATGTGCTCCGGCAGCAGATAATTCTGCGCCCGGCCTTCGAAATACTCGCGATCGGCATTGATGAACAGCACCTTGCCCCGCCGCTCCGCGGGCTTGCCGCTGACGCGACGCGCGCCCTTCTGCGTCTGTTGGCGCAGCACGATGATGCAGGCGGGGATGCCGGTGCCGTAGAACAGGTTCGGGGCGACGCCGATCACCGCTTCCAGCAGATCGTCCTCGATCATGCCGGCACGGATACGGGCCTCGTCGCCGCCGCGGAACAGCACGCCGTGCGGCATGACCGTGGCGATCATGCCGCCATCGCGAGTCACGGCGACCATGTGCTGAAGGAACATCAGGTCGGCTTTCTTCGCACCCAGCGGCACCTGGCCGTAGCGGAAGCGTTCCGGGAACCTGGGCGCCCAGGCGGACGTGCCGTCGGTGTTCTTCTCGGTATTGCCCCAGTTGATCGAGAACGGCGGATTGGTCAGCACGCGATCGAAACGCTTAAGCTCGCCGCCTTCGGTGTGGCGCGGTTCGGCCAGCGTGTCTTCGTTCTCCAGATACGCGGTGGTGATGCCGTGCAGCAGCATGTTCATCTTGGCGATGGACCATACCGTACCGTTGAATTCCTGACCGAACAGGTTGGCCTTGCGGCCGTTCTCGCCATGCTCGTCGATGTATTCCTTCGCGGCGATGAGCATGCCGCCGGAGCCGCAGCACGGGTCGTAGATGTCGTGCTTCAGTTCCGGCTTGATCAGCCTCACCATCATCCGCACCACGGAGCGCGGGGTGTAGAACTCGCCGCCCTTCTTGCCAGCGGAGTCGGCGAATTCGCCGATCAGGTATTCGTAGGCGGCGCCGAGCAGATCGGGGAACTCGAAGTCCTCATTGCGCAGCCGATGGATGCCGAAGTGCGTGATCAATTGCCGCAGTTTGATGTCGGGAATCTTGCTCTGCCCGATCTGCTTGGTGAAATTGATATGGGCGACAACGCCATCCAATGCGGAGTTGTTGTCTTCGAGTCCGCTCAGCGCCTTGTTCAACCAGTCGCCGACATTGCGATGCGCATCGTTCAACAAGGTTTCGTAGCGCGACTGGGGCGGGACCCAGAATGCGCCGGACTGGTACCAGCGGGGGGTCTCGGCGGATTTCAGGGCTTGCTTCCGGCTTTCGCCCGCCTCCATGCGCTCGGCGATGACCGCTTCGCGGCGCTGATCGAACACGTCCGAGCAGCGTTTGAGGAACAGCATCCCGAAGATGTATTCCTTGAATTCGGAGGCATCCATCTTGCCGCGCAGGATGTCGGCAGCCTTGAACAGGTGGCGTTCCAGTTGGGGCAGGGTCAGGGGCATCGCGGACCGGTCTGTGAACGAATCCGGTCACTTTACCGGGAGCTGCCGTGCCGAGGCGAGATCGGTCGTCCCGACACCGCCCCTGTCCAAAGTGACGGGCGACGGCTTTTCGGGCTTTTCGGGACACCCACAAAAGCGTCGGGCCTTGCGGCCCTCCCACAAAGGCAGGGCGAGCTTCGGAGAGACCCACGCAGTCCCGCTCGGTGGCGGGGCCGTGGTCGGTTCAGGGATTCAGAGGCTCAGGGGTTCAACCGCCACAGCGTGCCGTTGAGGAAGGCGGCGAAGCTGACCCAGGCGATGTAGGGCACCAGCAGCCAGGCGGCGGGGCGGTGGACGCGCCAGAAGGCGTGGATGGTGGCGGCGATGGCGAGCCAGAGCAGGAGGATTTCGGCGAAGGCGATGCCGGGGCGCTGCAGGCCGAAGAACAGCGGGGACCAGGCGGCGTTGAGCGCGAGCTGGACGAGGAAGAGCGTCAGTGCGCGGCGCTGGCCGGCGAAGCCGCCGCGGCGCCAGACCAGCCAGGCGGAGACGGCCATCATCGCGTAGAGCGTGGTCCAGACCGGGCCGAAGATCCAACTCGGCGGATGCCAGGAAGGCTTGTTCAGGGCGTCATACCACTCGCCCGGCGGGAACAGCGCGGCCGGTGCGGTGGTGGCGAAGCAGAGGATCAGCCAGAGGAACAGGGCCAGCCAGGGCCAGGGGCTGCGCAGGGTGGCGGTAGCGGGTGCGGCGTTCATCGAGGCGTCTCTCCTGGCGCGGGTGTGGTCGGTGCGGACATGTCGCTACGGGGAATGCGGTCGGCCGGATACATCGCATGGTCTGCCCTCGGTCATCGCGAGGTGTCGGGTCTGTGCGGCGTTGCCGGGCAGGGGCACGGGGTGCAGCGGGCTGAAGCTCGCTCTCGTGGAGACTTTTCCGGGACACTTTTCCGGGACCCCCGCGAAAACGTCGGCGCTCGACCCGTCTTCGACTGTTGAAAGCCGATCCTCCCACAAGAGTGCTGCGCCTGGGGCCTGAAGGCCGCGCTATCCACAGGCCGGCGGCGAACGCCCCCCACCGCCGCTGCGCGCCGTCGCCCCCTTCGCGAGACGGGGCCGAACCTCCGGTCGGGCCGGGGCGCAGGCCAGGCGTCAGCGCGCGGGCTGGTTGCCCAGCAGCACCACGCCGCCAAGGGCCGGGACGGTCAGGGTGACGCGGCCGTGTGCGTCGACGCGAAGGTCGCCGGTATTGTGCAGGCCGCGCAGCGCGGTGCCCGACGGCAGAGAGGTGGCGACGGTGAAGGTCTGCGGGGTGTCGGCGTTGTTCCAGGCGACGAGGGCGCGGGTGTCGCCGAGGCTGCGGAGGACGGCGACGGTGTGGGCGTCGATGTGCAGCGGTGCGCCGACATCGCCGCGGGCGAGGACCGGATGGTCGCGACGCAGGTGGACGAGGTTGCGCACGGCCTTGCGCATGTCGAGGTCGGGCCTGCCGCCCTGGTCGGGCCAGGGGTACGGCAGGCGGTTCATCGGGTCGTCGCCGCCGCCGAGGCCGACTTCGTCGCCGTAGTAGATCGCGGGCGATCCGGGCCAGGTCATCTGCACGGTGATCGCGAGCAGCAATTTGCGTTTCGCGAGGTCGTACTCCGCGTCGCGTCGCGTCGGCGGCTGCGTGCCGTGCCAGCCCAGCACGTGCAGCGAGCGCGCCTGGTCGTGGGTGGACAACAGGTTCATCAGCGCGTGGAAGGCCTGCGGCGGATAGGCTTCGCGCAGGTGTTCCATCGCCGGCCACACCCGTCGCGCGTCGGTGCCGCCGGCGAAATCGAGCACGGCGTTGCGGAAGATGTAGTTCATCGTCGAATCGAAGGTGTCGCCGAGCAGGTGCTTCGAGGCGTCGAACCAGGTTTCGGCGATGGTCAGCGCGTCGGGCTTCTCGTGCTTGACCACGCGGCGCCATTCGCGCCAGAAGTCGTCGGGCACCCAGGGCGCGACGTCCATGCGCCAGCCCGCCGCGCCGCGCCGCAGCCACAGGCGGGTGATCGCATCGTCGTCGTTGTAGACGAAATCGCGGAAGCTGCGCGAGCTCTTGTCGGTCTCCGGCAGATCGGCGACGCCGACCCAGCCGCGGTACTGGCTGTCGGGATCCGGCCTGGAGGTGTCGAACAGGTACCAGTCCGCGTAGGGCGAAGCCGGGTTGACCTTGCCGCCGGCGAACGCGCCTTGGCCGCCGAAATTGCCGTAGCGGTCGAAATACAGCGAATCGCGACCGGTGTGATTGAACGAGGTGTCCATGACCAC
>JBIJAD010000451.1:0-2908 GCA_044345955.1 Lysobacteraceae bacterium | reverse complement strand
CCACGCGCAGGCCGCGGCGTGCGGCTTCGCGGGTCAGGCGTTCGTAATCGGCGTTGCTGCCGAAACCGGGGTCGATCTCGCGGTAGTCGGCGGTGTCGTATTTGTGGTTGCTGGACGCGCGCAGCAGCGGCGTGATGTAGAGGGTGTTGGCGCCGAGGTCGCGGATGTCGTCGAGTTTTTCGATGATGCCGGCGATGTCGCCGCCGAAGAAGTCGTTGTTGTAGTAGGCATCGGAACCGTCGCCCGGGCGGTACGGGACGCCGATCCACCGCGGATGCGTCTCGACCGTGGCGTCGTGATAGCGGGCGACGCCGGGCACGGGATCATTGTCCGGGTCGCCGTTGCGGAAACGCTCGGGGAAGATGTAGTAGTAGACCGCGTCCTGCGCCCAGTCGGGCACGACGAATGCGGGGTCGTGCACGGTCTGGCGGAAACGGCGCAGGCGGCGCTCCGGCAGATGGTCGACGACGCCCGCGCCGCCGGCGCCGCGTTCGCGCGTCCAGTACAGCGGCGCGTTGTTGTTCTGCAGCACGTATTCGGCGGCATCGCCGCGGACCCTGAAGCGGATGTGATAACCGTAGACGCCGATCGCGTCCGGCGTCCACTGCGCGCGCCAGCGTTCGCGGCCGTCGCCGGCGTCGCTCGGAGCCATCGGCAGCTCGACCAGCGGAGCGTATTCGAGCACCTCCTGATTGCCTTCGAGCCTGCGGGTCTCGACGACCAGGGTCGCGCTTTCGATTCCGCGCAGCGCGTCGAAGCCGAAGGCGATCGCGGTACCCGCGGGCACCGCGCCGAACGGCGCCTTGTCGGCCGCATCGCGCGAGTCGAAGCGCGCCGACAGGGCGATCGGGTTTTCGACGCGCTTGATGTGCGGGTCGCTGAAGGTCCTGGCGCCGATCGAGATCGTCGGCCGCCCGCCCGTGTGTTCGCCGTCGAAGCGGAACGCGAGATTGCCGGTGCGGCCGGGCTCGCTGTCGTTGCCCAGTTCCAGCGGTTGCGTCGCGATCTCCGCAGGATCGCCGCCGCGACCGCCGTAGGTGGTGGCCGGGGTCCAAGCGGCATCGGCGATCTTGAATTCATGACGGCCGAGCAGATCGACATTGAGATAGTAGGCGTCGCAGGCCCAGGCGAAGACGTACTCGTCGCTCGCACCCCAGCCGTTGGGACTGCCGCGCAGGTAGAGATCGGTCTCGCCCAGCGGCGCGGGCGCGCAGTGCGCGCCGGTCGCGGGGGCGGCGTCGGCCGCGGAGGCGACCGGCGCGGCGAAGGCCGCACAACCGCCGAACAGGACGGCAAGGGACGCGCCGGCGAGCGGCGAGATCGACTGGGTGGTGCGATGCATGGGCGACGGGTCCGGGCCGGGGCTGCCCGATTATTGTCCCGCCCGTGCGATCGAGGAAGCGGAAATCGTAGTCAGCGGCGGAGGCGGAGAAGGCCTGCACGATGTCCGGGGTGGGCGCCTCGGGTCGCATCGGTCGTACTTCGTGGCCCTGCTGCGGGCGCGGCATCGCCTCGGCGCGGCTTCAGCAGCGACACCAACGCGTGCCGCGGCCGTGGCCTTCGGTGCGCAGGCGGCCTTCGCTGCGGAGTTGGTCGAGGATGCGTTTGATGCGGTCCGGCCGGGCGTCCGGGAAACGTTTGCGCAGCAGGGCGACTTCGAAACGGTCGGGCAGCTCCTGCAGTGCGGCGATGTCGTAGCGGGCGGCGGCTTCGGCGATCTGCGGCAGGCGCGGTTGCTGCTGCGCGGCATGCACGGCGGCGAACCAGCGCTGGGCCCACACATTCGCGAGTTTGCGGTTGCCCGCGAAGACGCATTGCACGTTCGGGAACAATGCGGGCAGTTCGCCCATCACGCGCAGCAGATGGGCGGCGGTCCAGCGGCCGATCTTGTCGGGATTGCCGAAGTCGGCGTACTGGGCTTCGATCACCAGCGCGGCGTGCGGCCAGGCGGCGAGTTCGGCCAATTGCTGATGCAGGCCCTTGAGCTCGGCGAAGTCGCCGAGCAGATTCTCCAGTGTCTTGCGTTCCACGACGGCGAGTGGGCGTTCGTCGTGGATCAGGGCGTAGTCGCCCACCGGCAGCTTGCGCCGGCGCACGTTGGCGCCGGGGAAATTCCAGGGGTAGCGTTCGGCGCTGTCGATGACGATGTCGATGGCGCTGTGCTTTCCGGCGCTCAGTTCGGCGTATTTGCTGGTCTTGTGCGCGCGCACCGCGGCCTCGGTGCGGAAGAAGACCTGTTCGTAGGTACCGCCGTCCCTGCGCGGTTTTTCGACGATCAGGAATTCGCAGCGCTTGCGCTGGGCGCGGTCGAGCGTCACCGAAAGTTTGCGGCCGAGGCGGACGAGATGCGCGACCGGGATGCGCTCGAGGTCTTCGAGCGCTTCGTCGGGGTCGAATTCGCGTTCGCGCAGGCAGAACACCTGCGTGCCGGCGCCGGGCCATGGCGCCTTGGCGCGGACCGCGAACAGCACGCGGCCGTGTTGTTCGATCGCGATGCGGAACGGGAATTTCGCGTCCTGCGTGCGTTGGATCCGCCAGAGGGCGTGCATGCGGCCTCGTCTGCTGCGCTTGTCCCCTCGGCGAGGTCGAGGGGGACAAGCAGGTCCTTCGCGTTCGCTCGGGATGACAGTTTGTGGGTTACGCGAACGGGTCGCGCAGGACGATGTTGGCGTCGCGATCGGGTCCGGTGGAAACGATCGCCAGCGGGCAACCGGCGAGTTCTTCCAGCGCGCGCAGGTAGGCGCGGGCGGCGGGCGGGAGTTTGTTCCAGTCGGTGATGCCCGCGGTGGACTCCTGCCAGCCCGGGAATTCGAGATAGACCGGCTTGCATTCGCGCCAGCCGTCGGCGTCGAGCGGGGCGTATTCGCTGCGCTTGCCGCGGTATTCGTAGGCGATGCAGATCTTCAGC
>JBIJAD010000005.1:0-29931 GCA_044345955.1 Lysobacteraceae bacterium | reverse complement strand
ATGAAGTGATCTCGTATTTTTCCGACAGTCGGCTGCGCAGTCTGGCATGAATGCCGGGGGCGCAGCCATCCGGGTCCCCCGTGTAGGGTTGGAGTTGTCGAAGCTCAATCCCGAACTGGAGAACCCGAATGACTGCGCATTCACACAGTACCAAGCGCAAGCTGTCTCTGCTCGCTCTCGCCGATGAACTCGGCAATGTCTCCAAGGCCTGCAAGCTCATGGGCTATCACCGCGACACCTTCTACGAGATCCGGCGCGCGTTCCAGATCGGCGGCGTCGCCGGACTCGTGGACGAACGCCGTGGCCCCAGAGGGCCGCATCCCAACCGTGTCGCCCCCGAGGTCGAAACCGCGATCCTCGATTACGCGCTGCAGTGGCCCACCCACGGCAGTCAGCGTACCGCCAACGAACTGCGCCTCAAGGGCGTGCAGGTCGGCCCTGGCGGCGTCCGCGGCGTCTGGCAGCGACACAACCTCGAAACCCGCTACAAACGCCTGATGCGTCTGGAACAGACCTCGCGCGAGGACACCACCTTCGTCCTCTCCGAACGCCACATCGCCCTGCTCGAACGCCACTCGGTCGACTTCCGCCTGCGCCATGTCGAGGCCGAAAAGCCAGGGGAATTGCTCAACCAGGACACCTTCTACTGGGGCACCCTCAAGGGCGTTGGCAAGGTCTACGTCCAGGTCGTGGTCGATGTCTTCTGTTCTCTGGCCTTCGCCAAGGTCTACACCAGCAAGATGCCGATCACCGCCGCCGACCTGCTCTACGACCGGGTCCTGCCCTTCTATGAAGCCCTCGGTGTGCCGGTCGGCGCGATCCTCACCGACAACGGCCGCGAGTTCTGCGGGGTGAAGGAACAGCACCCCTACGAGCTGTTGCTGGCGATGGAAGACATCGAACACCGCACCACGAAGATCGCCACACCGCGCACCAACGGCTTCGTCGAGCGCATGAACCGGACGCTGCTCGACGAATGCTTCCGGGTACAGGGGCGGCAGACCTGGTATCTGGAGGTCGCCGAGATCCAGCGCGACCTCGATCGCTTCCTGCGCTACTACAATGTCGAGCGCAGCCACCAGGGCTATCGGCTGCAGGGCCGAACGCCCGCGCAAGCCCTGCGCGAGGCGCTCGCGATCGACGCACTTCCCGAGATCATCCCCGCCGAAGAGGAGACCGATCAGTCGTTGCCAGCGGCTGCCTGAAACCACCCGCCGGGGACCCGGAGTGTCGGAGAATTACGAGACTTGTACATTCATCCCGGGGGCGTTTCGGTGGCGTGGGCGATTTGCTTACCTCTGGGGATTGGAGGTGCTTTCGGCTAGGAGTGGACATCAGAGCGCGGTATATGGTTCCATAAATTTTAAGATTCACGACCCAGAAAAATTAAAAAAGCGATTTTGTTCATTGCAAAAAATAGGGGGCGCCTAGTGGTTGCTGTCACGCATGATGCGCATTGTTGTATTTAAGTAGATGACCACGAATGTTTTCAATCACGACAGGCAGACGTTCTGCTGCATTGACCCGGATAACGTTTTCATGCTCGAGAGAAAATGCTCTAATATTAACAACAAACGTGCACATGTACGACGCATACTGCGGGTCTAATTCGGAACCTTTTCTCTGTTCCACAAATTCGCGAAGCGCTTCACCGCTGAGATTAGAATCAAGCAGAACGCTCATCGATCTTTGAGCTGTCAAGGTCAAAGTGCCTTCCGCAATGGATCTCAATTCCTCTCGAGCCGAGGAGGTCGCGGCACCAGTTCGTAGTTGAACAATCGCGCAAAGGCCTGCCTCAAGCGTTAAGATTCCTCGATCGAAAACGAAACGCTTCTCAGAATCTTCATTTACGATTTTCATTGCCGCTTTCAATGCGGAAAAATGTGCCACGCATATTTCACGATAGTCTGCTGTCCTGAGCCATGTCCGAATCTCTTTTTCATCGCTTGGAAAAAGATCCGTCAAATATCTAAGCCTAGGCACAGCCGAAAAACCCATTCTTTCAGTCAGATGATCGACAACCGTCGTTTTACCACATCCGTCATGACCATCAATCATCACGCATGGATTTAGAAATCCATTCATATCTCTCCTTTCTAAGCTGAAGAAGTTTCGACAAATCATCTTTGTCGAGAATTTGAGAGTAAATGGCGTAGTCGTTCGCAATTCTGAATTCGATGTTTGTACGCCATGGCGACTGTGTTATTGAATCAGGATGAAGTCTTTTGGTGACAGTCTTAATTGGAACATAATCAACCCTCATATTTAAATGACACGCAGCCCTCACCACAGCCAATCCTAGTAGTCGATCAGAACCAAAACGTATATCCCAATTTAGATCAACCGCCAAGCTGTGAGCAAGGGGCTTTCGGAGGATTAGTGTTGGATACTTAAGATGTACGTGCCCCCAAAGCATCTCGGCAAGCATTCTCGAAGCATCCTTCATGTTCGATATGATCGGCTCAGGTCTTGGAGCTTCCGAGCCTGGTTCACGATAAAAGTCCAAGTCCGAGTGGACTGCTATCGTGCGATTAGACGCATCACCAATACGACTTGACACGCTAGATTTTGTTGGAAAAAAGTCATCATGATCTACGACTGATACCCATGAGAACTTGCCTACAGGAATATCCCCGAGAATTGTCCACGACCTATTTCGATAGCCAAATGCAGCAAGCAAGCCATCTCGAACCGAAAGCCCTGTTCCAGTTGGAGCCCTGTGGAGTAAAGCTGAAACTGTTGGCCGATTCCTAGTGCAGAACTCTCGGAAGAAATCCTCTGCGCCCTGCAAAGGAGAACCGTCATCAACAAGAATATGCCAAGTGTCGGTATCTTGCGTTTGAATTGATGCTGTCAATTCCTCGACATATCTACAATCGTGTGTCGATTTCAAAAAAACGGGAGTAATGACTAGCGTCTTGAGCATTGCAGAATATCCCTTTCCATCCGCTCGCGAAATGGCGTCGACCATCTCAATGCATGTCTTCCGAAGATTTCAATGATTCGGTCAGAGGGGATTCCCTCAGCATTCGCGGCATGACAAATGGACTGTAGAACTGCCGCGCGCGCACCCTGAATGCAACCGAATGGATCCATGACCGGGCTAGCAGTAGCTAGCATATGCTGATAAAGATTGATGCGGAAAGGTTTATCCAGATCGTTGTGCGACGACAGAAGCACCCCCCCTCTTTCGATCCGAGCCAAGCTTTGCGCGCTACTCTCGGCCCTAAATCCATGTGTCGGACAGATCGGACTTGTATTACTGGTTCGGTACTCCACTGTACTTCCAAAACGAGCCGATAGTTTCTGAATACTGTTAGGAGAATAATACTTAATGGAGACATTAATTCCATTGCAACAAAGCTTAATCGACATGATGTCGATCGCGCCAGAGATAAAGTCACGTGTTAGATCATCAGCTAACTGGTTCGGCAAGCTTTCAGTATCAAAATATCGAATTTCTGACGCTACTGCTATCAGGTCGATATCAGATTTTCCGTGGGTAAAACCACCGTAGGAAAGTGATCCTGTGACACCAAGTGCGAAGCAGCGCGAGATGGGGGCAAAATCTGCTTTTAATTCAATTCGCGGCTTATGACATAGATCAGTCCCACATAGAAATGATTCAACTTCTCTCAGAATTTGAGATAAATCATCATTGAAGCAGTTGCACTTCAATTTATGTGACGTCGTGTAGCTTTTCTCTACACCAACACTTTCTTGTGACTCTACAAATTGCGCAAATGCATTCACAGCGGCCAATCGAGGCAGATCCGTTGGCTCGTCAACGTCCCATGCTGGCGTCAGCTCAGAAGCAATAACTCCTTCTCGCCTAATATTTTTCCGAATTATGTCCATGACGCGATCGCTGCCCCACTCAACGTCTAAAAATATTTGCTTTATTGGTGGGTCAGCCGCCACCAATGAAAATCCGCCATCTTCGGTCGGAACGGTCACAAGCTGGTCGCCAAGACTAAGCCGTTCAGATGCTTTCGCCAAAATCTCAGTGCTAATCGTCGGCGAGTCGCAGCCAACAAGGATTGCGCGCTCGTGCTGTGAAAGCGCATAAAAAATGCGCTCGCCAAGGTCGCTGCCGCGCTGAGTACGCAGACGGATATCATAATTCGACGCCAGAAAACGAAAGAGTTCATGGCTGACATCAGGCGCGCACCACAGCTCGACTCCGCCAGGCCAAGATGCCAGAGCCGAGACCGTGTAGTGCGTGAGAGTAGCGGAGATACGAGCCGCACAATCATCACCAACCACACGCGAAAGCCTAGTCTTCGCGTATCCACGAATAGGTGCTTTGGAGAGGATAAGCAATGGAGGCACAGCTAACGGCATGGCTACTCCAGCCTTTGACTGTCTTGTAGCTTAGTAGATTCTGCCAAAATTCATGTACTTTGATGTGAGCAGGTACTCATTGGCGCGTGAGTGTCCGCTTTGGGTCGAAAGCAGCCCCACTCCCCCAACGCATTTCTACCCACACAACCCCTCGTGCTCAACCCGTCAGATCGTACAGGCCCATATCGCGCACATCCGCAGCAGCCTTCCGAACCAAGCAGCGCATCTGCAAGCGGCAGCCGACAAGTGGCGTCTCCATCGAGACGCCACCGTGATGTTCGGCTGAATCGCCTCTCGCGCTTCCGCGCCACGGGATATCCCTATGGTGTCGAATCAGGCCTTACCACCCATCACCCCAACCGCAGCGCCTTCGGCCCCGGCTCCTCCGGCCCCGTCAGGCCTTGTGTCGCCACCGGCGGGGCGAGGTTCTGTACCAATGCCTGTTGCTGGGTGATCCGGTCCACCTGTTCGCTGCTCTGCTGCAGCGGCTGCGCAGCCAGTCGTGCGACATCACCGACCGCGGTTCTGGCCCAGGGGGCTTCGAGGTCGGGAGTATCGGTCATTCCCACCTTGCTGCCGTCGGCGTTGAATCGTGCCGCGCCGACGCAATCCAGGCCCCGGGCACAGGCTTCTGCAACCAGACCACCGGCCAGTTGTCTGCTGATGTGATCAGGCTCGCGACCCATTTGGCGGTCGCGCTCGTGGACGGCGCCAAGCAGAGCCGCGTACATTCCGTGGTTGCGGTGCGCGGTGTCGTCCAGCAGCAGCATCCCCTGTGGGGCATCCGGACGCGGCATGCCCTGCGGATGCTCATGCGGCGGCGGGCCGTATCGACCGGGGATGTCGGGTATGCCGGGACCCTGCCTGAAATCGTTGTGATCCGGACGATCCGGCTCACGCCGGGGCGGCATCGGCACCAATGCCAGCGTCGCGGCGTCGATGTCGGCGGTCTGCGGCAGGCCATGGTCGCGCTGGAAGGCCAACACGGCCGGCTGCATGTCGAGGCGGTAGACGCCATCCTGCGCCACCGGCGCGCCATCACGGCCGCGATAGCCCTCCTGTTCCAGCAGGGCCTGCAGATGCCGGACCCGCTCACCGGATTCGCCGATGCGCACCGTGCCGTCGTCCACGACCGGCAAGGGCTCGATGCCCTGCGTCCGCCGCTCGGGGTCGATCGCCAATCGCCCGCTGGTGAGATCGGCGATGTAGTTTTCGTACTGCTGGTAGTAGCGGGTGTCCATTTCGAGATGGACGTGGATGGCTCTGGTCGCCACGTTGCTCTGCGTCCCGAGGGCCTGCCCGTATTCGACGGTGTCGCCGACGCGCAGCGGGATATCGCTCATATGCCGTACGCGGGCGATGACCTCGCCACCTTCGCGGTCGAGGATATCCACCAGCCCTTGATTGGCATCCACCCGGCCAACGTAACCGGCGACCGGGATGGCACATCGACATCGCGCACGCCGCGGCCACCTGACGCGATGCGAGAGTCTTCCAGCATGAAATCCTTCTTGATCAGGACTCTGTCGGGCTCAAGGCCATACGACCTGCCGGGCAGGGCGATCTCGATCTCCTGGATCTCGCCGCCGATCACGGCATGTCTGCGACCTTCTTCTCCGCGTATCACGACCCCTTCTACAACGCGAGCACCACTGTTGGCGCCCGGATGATGCGTGACAAGGCTTTCGAAATCGGTCACACCCGTGTTCCGAACAACGCCTTTCTGGATCACCCGGTAATGCGGAAGCGTTTCTTCTTGAGACGCAGGGATTCGGTTTTCATCCGTGGTCATTTCGCTTTCTCCAAATCGGCGCGCAGTCGGAGCCATCATCTGCAGCGGGTATAGATCGCCGACCTGCTGTCGTCGACGATGGTCAGGGTGTGCGCACCGCTCAAGGCGAAGATGGCGCTGTAGCGGTCGGCGTCATCGCCGATTTCAAGCAGATATTCGATCCGCCAGGCGGCGGGCGATCCGGAGACCGTCGTGACCTTCAGCGGTATACGGGTGTCCTCATATCCTTCGATTTTTCCCGGCTTGATCTCGATCCTGCCGTCGCTGTCCGGGTCGCCGGGAAGGCTGCACGGCTCGTAACCCGCCTGCCAAACACCCTGCAACGCCGGCGGCATGACGACGGGGCCGCCCGCCGACACGGAAGCACAGGAGCACAGGAGCACACATGACAGTGCGAACAAGGCTTTTTTTGCAGTCTTCAACGGACACCTCTACGTGCAGCGCGTGTAGGTTCTGGCGTTTTCGCCATCGGTAACGGTCATCCGGTCGCCATTCCGCACGAAGATCTCGGCTTGATCCTGCACCGCTTCCGGGGCCGCATCGGAGACCCTGTGCACTTTCCATGCGCTCGGAGCATCCGACAACTTCTCCACGGATTTGACATCGTCTCGATGTTCATGGCCGACGATGGCCGTGCTTTCGATCCGTATCGCGGAATCGCTCTCTCCGAATACCGATGCCGTGCATCGTGCGTATCCGTACTCCCACGTCCCAAGCAGTTCATCGGGCATGACGGCCGGGCCGCGGGCCGACACCGAAGCGCAGGAACACAGCAGCAGGCTCTGCAGGACGAACATGATTTTTTTCGAATCGCTCACGATGCACATCCGTCTGTCGTGTGGCGGGGCTTCCGGGCGGGCGCCCGATTTCGATCTGTTTGCGTTGTCATGCCGGTTTCCTCCGATTCTGCGACTTCAAGGCCGGGTTCAGCAGGCCGACATCGGCCTCGGATCCACGACAACCCCAACCACAAGTTCCGTTGTACCCACACCGGCCCGGCAAACTCAAGCCGTCGGATCGGACAGGCCCAGGCCTGCGCATCCGCGGATGCAGGCTGCCGGACTAGGCAGCGCATCCGCAAGCCGCAACCGACAAAGTGGCGTCTCCATCGAGACGCCGCCATGATGTTCGGCGGAATCGGGCGCAGCGGTTCCGCCTTGTCGTCCGGATCAACCCATCCCCTGCCCGGCCCTCCCCTTGAAGGGGAGGGAGACAAGCAGGGCGGGAGCGCGGAAACGCGGAAACGGGGTCGGCTTCATTCTTTACATGCAGCTTCGGCGCAGTGGAGGTTCAAACCTGTACGCCTCTGCTTTTCAAGCCCGCTGTCGCCACGCATCCGCATGGGCAGCGAGGTTCTGGCGCAGTTCCGACGCAGCGCCGGACAGGCCTTCCTTGCGGTAGATCAGGTGGTACTGGATCGCAGGCAGTTCCGGCATCGGGCGGGTGGTGAGGCCGGTGGGAATCCGGCAGCAGGCGTTGACCACGGCAAGCCCCATGCCGAGCCGAACCAGATGCAGCATCAGCTCCCAGCCCGAGGCTTCGACCGCCACCTGCCACTCGACCTGCGCCGATTGCAGCAGTTGCGCGAGCATCGTGCGATGCGGGCGACCGGCGGGCGGGACGATCAATGCGGCGTCGGCGAGGTCCTTCAACCGGATACTGCGGCGGGCGGCGAGCGGATGTCTGCGGGGCATGGCCAGCATCTGACCGACGCGCGTGAGCGGTTCGGCGGTCAGATCGCGCGGTATGGTCTCGAGCGCGGCGACGCCGATCTGCGCGCGACCATTGCGGATGGATTCCACCGTGGCGACGCCGTCCGCGGTGATCAATTCGAGGCGGTGCCGACGCTGTGCGAGATGCGCACGGATGCCGGCGCCCAACAGATAGAGATAGGCGCCTTCGCCGGCGGCGAGCGCGACCGATGGCGGCGCGTGCTTCTCCTGCAGTTCGTCCTGGAAGGCCTGCGTCGATGCCGCCAGTTCGCGGGCCAGGCGCTGCACCCTGCGCCCGGTGTCGGTGATCTCGATCGACCGCCCGCGGCGCACGTACAGCGGGCGGCCGATCGCGCCGCCGAGTTTGGTGATCTTGGCGTGGAGTGCAGGTTGGGACAGATGCAATCGCAGCGCGGCGCGGCTGAAATTGCCGTCTTCCGCGAACTCGGCGAATGCGAGCAGGGCGTCGAGGCTGACATCGCGCAGCAGGTTCATTATCCAAGTTTTCTATAGCCGATCAGAATAATCAAGTTCCCGTCGATAGTCGGGCGTTGTCCAATGCACGCATTCAACGACGGAGACAAGACATGAAACTCGGTATCGATGTGGGGCGGGTGCTGATCCGCCCGGAAGACGCGGACGGGGCGGACACCTCGTTCATCGGCGGCTCGATGGAAGACGCGCTGAACACGCCGCCCTACGACGGCATGTTCGATGTCGTGCCCGGGCTGGTGGAAAAGTTCGCGGGACAGGCGTGGATCGTGTCCAAATGCGGACCCGCGATCCAGCACAAGACCCTGCGCTGGTTCGAACATCACCGGTTCTTCGAGCGCACCGGCATTTCGCGCGACCGCGTCCGCTTCTGCCTCAAGCGGCCGGAGAAAGCGGTGCATTGCCGCCAACTCGGTATCACCCACTTCATCGACGACCGCAGCGATGTGTTGCAGGCGATGGTCGGCGTGGTTCCGAACCTCTACCTGTTCGGGCTGCAACGCAAGCAGATCCCGGCCGGGATGCGGCATGTGGCGACGTGGGAGGAGGTCGCTGGCGCACTGTTGTGAACCGCGGCTCCGCAGGCGTGGTGAACATCGGGTCGGGTTCGCTCGCCGAACCCCGATGTTGCGGATACGACGATCGCTGCCCAGGCCATCGTTCCGCTGCGTCGCCTGCGGCGACGCCGTCCTGCCCGTGTGATCGGCATGCGTGGCGGTGATGCTCCAGCCGCAAGCTGAACAGGGCATCCGCACGCTGGAGGCGGGAATCGCGTAGGATGGTCGGGCCAGCGCCGCATTCGCGCGTCGCGACCGCTTCCGAGTCCGTTTCGCTCGCGGCCGTTCCGCTCCCTTTCCGCGTGACCGCCTTCGGGCGTCGTTTTCGGGAGCCGTCATGCCGGGTTATCACACGCGTCAACTCCTTCTGTCCATCGGCGGCGTCGAATATCGCCTGCGGGTGCTGTCCGATCTGCAGCAGTTCGCCGATCCCGACGGGCACGGGGCGCGGCTGGGGATTTCATCGGCGCAATGGAGTCTGTTCGGGCAGGCGTGGCCCGCGGGTCAGGTGCTGGCGCAGGCGATGCATCGTTTCGATGTCACCGGCAAGCGCATTCTCGAATTGGGGTGCGGGATCGGTCTGGCGAGTCTGGTGTTGCAGCGGCGCGGCGCGGATGTGGTCGCCAGCGACGTGCATCCGCTGGCGGAGCCGTTTCTGGCCTACAACGCGGCGCTGAACGGGCTGCCGGCGGTGCATTACCGCCACATGCGCTGGGATCAGCCGCTGGAGACGCTGGGCCGCTTCGACGTGCTGATCGCCAGCGACGTGCTGTACGAGCGCGATCAGGCCGAGCTGCTGTGCGCGGTGGTGGCGCGACATGCGCATCCGGTCGCAGAGGTGGTGATGACCGATCCCGGCCGCGGCAACAGCGCGCGTTTCGCGCGGATGCTCGACAACCAGGGTTTCGAGCAGATGCAGGAAGCCTGTCCGATGAACGATGCCGATGTTCCGCCCTATCGCGGGCGCCTGCTGCATTTCCGGCGCGCCTTGCAGGCGGTTGCGTCATGAGTGCGCGCCGGGAACGCGACGTGCACTGCAGCCGCTGCGATGCATTGTGCTGCCGGTTGACGGTGGTGGTGTTCGAGGAAGACCGCATTCCGGCGCCGTTGACCGAGCGCAATGCGCAGGGCGTGCAGGTGATGGCGCGCGGCGCCGACGGCCGCTGCGTGGCGCTTGACGCGGCGACATCGCGCTGCGGCATTTATGCGACGCGGCCGTCGCAATGCCGCAGATTCGTGATGGCCGGTCCCTATTGTCTGTCCGTGCGCGCCCGGGATCGGGATGCGGCGCGGGCGTTGTCGATCACGCTGCTCTGAGGAAGGCCACGATGTCGCAGAAACCGGTCCCGCCCGCCACACGGGCGAAAGTCGTGTCGCGAAGTCCGTTCGCGACCACCGCCGACAAGCGGCGCGATGCGCTGACCCATGCGCAGATCGCCGAGGATCTGGCGGCGTTCGAGCAGTCCGGCGGCAAGATCGAAGTGCTGGGCAACACGCCGCTGCGACGGGCGATCCCGCTGGCGTCGTCGGCGCCGCCGGCCGACGGCGGCGAAGGGACGGAAAAAAGCGCGAAAGGCTGACGCGGGCCTACGCCGCCCGCGCGCCGTGGCCGCGCGGTTCTTCGACCTGCTGCGCGGCGATCTGGCGCTGTTGCTGTTCCTGCGCGACCGCGGCGAGGCTCTGCTCGGCGGGGGTGTCGCGGGCCTGCTGCACGTTGACGGCGTTGTTGTGCATCGGCTCGGTGCCGAGGCCGTTGGGCGCGTAGGTGCCGACGACGTTGCCGTTGTACAGGCCGATGTGATCGACGCGCGGCAGACGCGACAGCGCATCGTAGGAGGCGGCGAGCACGTTCTCGCGTTCCTGCGCGCTGAGATTCTGACCGGCGCCGCTGCGGTCGAGAGTCTGTTCGATGCGCTGCATCAGCGAATCCTGCGGCAGTGCGGCGCGGCGTTCGACGGGTTCGGGCGGGGCGAGTTCCTGCGCGGGCCGGCCCTCGCGCGTGCCGGGCGCGGCGTCCTGCGGCCGCGCTGGCTGGTCCTGTTGCTGACCCTGCTGCTGCCCTTCCGGCTGCCCCTGCTGCTGGCCCTGCACCTGCACCTGGGCGGGCACGGTTTCGGTGAGCACGTATTGCCAGCGGGTCTGGCCGGGATTGCCGCGCACGGCGGCGACGAAGTCGTCGTAGTCGGCGCCGCGGATGGTCTGGCAGCCGGCGGAGTCGGTGTTGCCGAGCGAGCCGCGATGGATCTTGAAGGTGTTGTTGAGCGGCTGCAGGCCGTTGGGGTCGTTGTGATCGAAGCGACCGTCGGCGTTGGTGTCGCGCTGCACGCCGAGCGGATTGGCGGCGACCGCTTCGGGCGTGGGCCGCAGAGAGAAATCGTCGCGGCCGCCGCCGGGCCGCGGATGGGTGGTCGCGAGCATTTCGACGGTGCCCTCGCGCAGGCGGCCGAGATCGCGCACGCCGTCGCCGTTGACGTCCTCGCCTTCGGCGCGGCGGCGCTGGACATGGGTGTAAGGTTCCTGGCGATCGCGGCCCTGGGCGTGGTGATCGTACTGCGCGGTGGGCTCGGTGTTGGAGCTGTTGAACTGCCAGACCTCGGGCGCACCGCCGCCTTCCGGATTGCGTCGGCCGAGCACGACGATACGGTCGTCGTAGACGCCGGTGCCGCGGCGCGATTCGTCCACCCGGGTCGCGGGATCGTCGGTGGCGACGGTGTTGGGCTGGTCGCGGGTGGCGGAATCGACGGTGGAATTTTCCTGACGCAGGCCGAGCACGATGCGATCGCCGTTGCGCAGCGCTTCGCGCGCGGCATCGTTGCCGCGGGTCTCGATGATGCTGGCGTAGACGTCGTAGCGTTGGGTGTCGGTGAGCGCGGCGACATCGGTTTCGCTGGGGAAACGCGGCTGGCCGGCGGCGAGGCCGAGCCGGCCGAGATTCGTGTAGACCATCGCCGCGTCGGGGTCGGAGACCGGATCCATGCTGCGGATCACGTCGGCCTGCATGCGTCCGAGCGCCTCGCGGCCGCGATACGAGACCATGCGGTCGAGCGCGTCCTGCACGACTTCGGGCTGACCTTCGCGCTGGCGTTCGAGCAGGCGCATCGCCTCGACGCGCTGATTGGCGTTGAGCAGCCCGACCACCTGATCGGCGCTGGCGCCGATGTCCAGCGGGGCGCGGGTTTCGCCGTTGACGGGGTCGGTCATGACGGTCTCCTTCGTCGTTGACGCGGTGCGGAGGCGATAGGTTCGCCGGAGCGATCAGGGCGGAACGATGAACGGGTCGGGGCTGTCGGGGCGACAGCTCTGACCGCTGGGCGAAAACGCGGCGTCGTGTGTGCAGGGCCACAGCGCGCGCGGCACGGTCCGGCGCAGTTCGAAACGGCGGCCGTCCCAGACCAGGAAGCCCAGATGCGCGGTGTGCACCCGTTCGCCCGGATAACCGCCGGGAAAGGCGCGCGGATGGTTGCGCGACAGGCTGCCGGCTTCGCCGTACTCGAGGTAAAGGCGCAGCACCGGCACTTCCGCCAGGCGACTGCGATCGACCTGCGACTCGACGGCGAAGCCGCTGAGGTTGTGGACGCCTTCGCGCTCGGCGGCGGGCAGGCGCCGCACGGGGTCTTCGGGCAGCACGCTGCGGGTGATGTTCTTCGGCTTGCCGCCGCTGCCCAGCCGCCAGGCGCTGTAGCCGAAGCGCTGCGGGCCGGTGCGCAGGACAGCGACGCCCGCGTCGAGGTCGTCGCGGCAGAAATCGCGCGGCGCGCGGTCGGCGCGGGTCAGCAGCGGCTGCAGCGCGGCACAGCGGTCGATCTGATGGTCGGCCTGCAGCAGATGGACGGTGTCGGCCGGTTTCGCGCCGGCGAGGCTGCGGATGGTGGCGCTGAAGTAGGCGCCTTCGGCCTCGTGCCGCAGCCGGAAATAACGGTCGGTGCCGCCGCCGGCGCGGGGAATGTCCACCATTTCCGCACGCTGCAGCATGCCGCGGCGCGCGGCCAGCGGCAGGCCGGTCTCGGCGGTGGGCAGGCCCAGCAGCAGGCGTTCGATCTCGGCCGGCGCGCGATCCAGCGGGGTCCACTGTTCGGTCTGCGCCGCGGCGAGCGCGGGCAGGGCGATGAAGGCGCACGACAGGGCCATCGACAGGGCGCGTCGCCGTCCGTGGGTCTGCGATGACGTCATCGTGGTCGTGACCGGGCGGGGGATGGGGGGATCATGCCATATCGGTGCATGCGTCCAGCGGGCGTCGCGATGGACGCCCGCCGGAGGGCCGGTGCGACCGGATTCGGTTGGAGGCGCGAGCGTGGAGCCCGTTCGTCGCCCGCGCCGACGCAGTTCCGGGACGGACATGCCGGTGCGGGCTCAGGGGCCGGGTCCGATCACGGGGCCGCCGGACGGGATGTACAGCAGGCGATTGGGCGAGCCGGGACCGGCGTCGATGACGCGATCGGGCGTGGCGTTGGCGATCAGCGCCGCCGCGACCTGCGCGGGCGTCGCGTCGGGATGGGTCGACAGATGGAGCGCCGCGGCCCCCGCGACATGCGGCGTGGCCATGGACGTGCCGCTCAGAAGCGTCCAGGCCTTGGGCCAGCCGATCCAGGCGGACGGGACGCCGCTGCCGGGCGCGAACAGATCGACGCAGGTGCCGAAGTTCGAGAACGACGAGCGCGCGTCGGTGGAGGTGGTGGAGGCGACGGTGATCGCGTTCGGCACGCGGCCGGGGGCGCTGTTGCAGGCGTCGCTCGAGAAGTTGCCCGCCGCAGCCACGACCACGACGCCGGCATCGATCAACGCATCGACCGCGATGTCGGTGCTCCACGAGTATCCCTGCAGGCTCAGATTGGCGACCGCAGGTTTGACGTGCTTGGCGGCGACCCATTCCAGACCGGCGATCAGATCCGAATTCAACCCCAGATTGCTGCAGTTCAACACGCGCACCGGATGCAGGGTCACGCCCTTCGCGACGCCCCAGTGGCTGCCGCCGAGGGTGCCGGCGACATGCGTGCCGTGGCCGTGGCAGTCCTCGATCGTCTGCGGCAGGCCGGTGACGGTGCTGATGCCCTTGCCGATGCGCCCCTCGAAATCGACGTGCCCGGTGTAGATGCCGCTGTCGAGGATGTAGGCATGCACGTTGGCGGCGATGCCGTCGTAGGTGTAGGTCTTGCTCAGCGGCATCTTGCGCTGATCCACCCGGTCCAGTCCCCACGGCGCGTTGATCTGGGTCGTGGCCCCGCGCACGACGCCGTCTTCCTCCACGTGGGCCACGCGCGGATCGGCCAGGACGCGCGCGAGCGCCGCGTCGTCGGCGTCGATCGCGAATCCGCGCAGGACCCGTTCGTAGGCGTGCCGGACCTGACCGCCGTGGGTGGCGGCGATGTCGCCGGCGACCGCAGCCACCGTCGGCAGCGTGGAGGCGCTTTCGTCGGCGAGTCTTGCGGCGGTGGCGTGCAGGACCACGATGTAGCGACCGGGCACCGGTTCGGCCACCGTGCGGAACTTGTCGGTGGCGATCGCGTCGGCGGAAATCTTGGCGGAGGCGAACATCGGCAGGATGGCGAGCAGCGCGATCGACGTGCATCGCGCGATACGGCAGACACGGTTGGACATGGTCGTTCTCTCGAAGAGGTGTGGAGGGGCTGGTCGGCGTCGAAACGCGCGCCTCGCGGTCGTTTCGTCTCGCCGCATCCGTGCGGCGGGCCGCGACGCGGCCCGCCGGCGCGGTCGAGTCGCGGGTCCGGCGCATGTCCGGGCTCGCTCTCGATGCGGAAAGCGGAAAACGCCGTGCGCGAGGATCGCGCCGGCATGGCGGCGCTCCGGGGCGGGCACTACACTCCGCGGATGACGACTCCGCCCCTGGGCCGCGCCCTCGCCCTGCCCGCCCTTGCCGCCCTGCTGTCGCTGCTGCCGGGCACGGTCGTCGGCTCGGACACGCCCGCGGGCTTCGACATCCGCGCATTCGTCTGCCCGATCGATGGCAAACCGTTCTCCCAGGACATCGGCTATCCGAGCCTGGTGCTGGTGCAGTTTCCCGACGGCAGTTGGCTCGGCGATGCGGCGATCGACGCCCAGATTCCCGAGTGCCCGGGCAATGGTCTGGTGCTGATTCCGGACTTCGACGGCACGAACGACGGCACGAACGAGAGTTCGCGCCTGACCTACCGCGACTACACGCCGGCGCAGCAGGCGCGGCTGCCCGCACTGATCGCGAGCGAGGCGTATCGCGCGCTCGGGAAGCAGGGCCGCTACGAGCGCGCGCTGTGGCTGGCGCAGGCACTGAATCTGTCCGCCTGGACGCGGTGGCAATTGATGGTCCGCGGGAGCTGGGCGACGATCGATCCCGTCGAGCGCAGGCGCCGGGTGACGCGCATCGCCGAGGCAGGACCGGCGCTGATCGATGCGCTGGAGGCGCCCGGGCCGCAGAAGCTGGGCCAGCGGCTGCTGGTCGCGAACGCATTGCGCGAACTGGGCCGTTTCGAGGCGGCGCTGGCGATGCTGGACGCGATCGTCGCCGGGATCCCGCAGGACGCGGATCTGCGCGACCCGGACAATGTCCGGGCATTGCACGGCAGCATCGCCCGCATGCGCACGACCATCGAGCATCGCGACGACGACCGTTTTCCGGTCGATCTGTCCTACGAAAAATGGGCGAGCCGAGTGTGCGCCGACCAGGATCTGCCGGCGCCTTACGGCCCGATGACGGCGAATGCCAAGGCCGCGTGCGCGCGGCGCGAACGCGAGCGCGAAGCCGACCGGGCGGTGAGCGAGGAAGCGTCGCGACTGCAGGAGGATCCGCAGGCCCTCGCCCGTCGATGCGAGACGACGCCGGAGCAGTCGCGCAGCCCCGCGCTGGCGCAGGCCTGCTGGCCGATCGACTTCGAGCGCGATCGCAAGGCCGGCGAAGCGATGGTACTGCGACAGCCGCGCCGGGTCGCCGCGGATTGCGAAGCGACGCCGCAGATGGAGCGGGACGGCGCACTGCGCTCGGCCTGCTCGTTCTACGACGGCGCGCTGGAGCGCGCGCTGCAGGAACGTTTGATCGAGGACGATGCGGCCTACGCGATCATCTGCCAGGACGGCCGCACGCCGCCCGACCGCGCCGGTTTCGCCGACATGGCCTGTGCCGAGGCCGAACGTCTCCGCAACGACCGCGCGGTCGCGGCCCTGCTGGCCGATCCCACCGCTCTGGATGCGGCCTGCGCCCCGACCGCACAAGGCGACCGCGGACTGCCCCTGTCCATGGCCTGCGCAGAGCGCAGCCGGAATCTGTTCGAGGCCGATGTGAAGCGGCTCGCGGGCGACGGCGCGGCCTACGCCGCGGCCTGCGACGGGGTCGTGCAGCCCGACAGTCCCTATGTCGAGCTCAACAGAACGCAGACGCTGTGCGCCGCGGTCGAGGATGCCATCGAACGCAACGCGGAGAATGCCGCGATGACGGCAGACGAAGCGGCGGCGGTGGCGGCGGCCGAGGAGGCCATCGCCGAGATCCGGGGCGGCAATCGGCCCGCGGCGGATAACGACGCGACGGACATCGACGCCGTGTTCGCGCCGGATTCCGAACTGAATGCGATCGCGCGCGAGGCCGCCGAACGCATCATCGCGACCGCCAGGGCGGAACGGACCTATCCCAAGTACAGGCGCGGCGACCTCTACTGACCGGCCGCACCGCGCGCGCTCCTTCGTCGCCCTCTTCACCCGCTGCGCCGAACGGCTACCATCCGCGGCGTCGGCATACCCTCTTTCCGGACACCCTCATGGCCTTCTCCCGTCTGCTGGTCCTCGCGCTCTGCGGTCTCGCCCCAACCCACGCCCTCGCCCTCGACGGCAAATGGACCCCGGCGCAGGTGCTGGACATCGATGCGAAATGGCTGCGCAAGCAGGGCCTGCAACTGTCGCCGTCGGCACTGTGGGACGCGAAGCGCGGGACCGGGCTGCTGACCGGGGCGGTGAACATCGGCGGCTGCACCGGCGCGTTCGTCTCCGCGACCGGGCTGATCGTCACCAATCACCACTGCCTGTTCAACGTGGTGCAGGAGCACAGCACCCCGGCGCGCGATCTGATCTCTCAGGGCTTCCTCGCGCGCAGCGCGGCGGAGGAATTGCCCGGCAGCAATGTCCGGGTGGAGATTCCGCGACGCTTCACCGACGTGACCGCGCAGGTGCTGGCGGCGGTGCCGGCGGGTAGCGACCCGGCGACGCGGCTGCAGGCGATCGACGCCGCGCAGAAGGCGCTGGTGACCGAATGCCGCAAGCAGCAGGACGTGCGCTGCCGGGTGGCGGCGTTCGACGACGGCGTGACCTACACCCTCATCGAATCGATCGAGCTGCGCGACGTGCGTCTGGTCTACGCGCCGGCGAGCGGCGTGGGCGAGTACGGCGGCGAGATCGACAACTGGTCGTGGCCGCGGCACACCGGCGATTTCGCGATCGCGCGCGCCTATGTCGGTGCCGACGGGCGGCCGGCGGATCGCGCCGAGGGCAATCGTCCGTACACGCCGGAGTTCTTCTTCCCGATCTCGAAACGCGGCGTGGACGAGGGCGATTTCGTGATGGTGCTGGGCTATCCGGGCATCACCTGGCGGGCATTGATCGCCGAGGAAATGCGCGAGCGCCGCGAACGCTTCTTCGTGCGTCGCGAGGAACTGTTCGGCGAGTGGATTTCGATCCTCGAGCGCGCCGGCGGCGAGGACGCGGCGGGAAAGATCGCGGTCGCGGCCAATCTCAAGAGCATCCACAACCGCTACAAGAACGCGCAGGGCCAGATCGCGGGCCTGGACCGCGGGCGCACGGTGGCGCGACAGGCCGCGCAGGACGAGGCGGTGGCGGCGTGGGCAGCGAAACATGCGGCGCATGCGGATGCGGTGGGCGCGCGCGATCAATTGCGCGCGGTGCTCGCCGAACGCGAGGCGACCTGGGAGCGCGATTTCCTGCTGAATCTGGTGCCGATGGGCACCGAGAGCGTGCCCGGCGGCATTCCGCCGCTGCCAAAGGGCCTGTATTTCGGGGCGACGCTGGGGCATCTGGCGATCGAACGCGACAAACCCGACGCGGCGCGCGCTTCGGGCTTCACCGATGCGGAACTGCCGCGCCTGCGCGAACGGCTGCGCAGCGAGCAGCGCAACTATTTCGCGCCGGCCGACCGGCGAGTGTTCGCGGCGCTGGTGCGGCGTGCGCTGGCGCTGCCGGTGGACCAGCGCATCGCCGCGGTGGATGCGCGCTTCGGCGGGCTGGACGCGGCCGGCATCGAGGCGTCGATCGCACGGATGTACGCGACGTCGCCGCTGCTCGATCCCGAACGCCGCGAGGCGCTGATCGGCGCCACGCCCGAGGCGCTGGCGGCGCAGGGCGACCCGCTGCTGGACTTCGGGCTCGCCTGGAACCGCGAGTTGCGCGGCCTGCGCGAGCGCGAACGCGGCTGGAGCGCGCGTGCGTCGCTGCATCGGCCCGTATGGCGGCGCGCGGTGGCGGCGCAGGCCGGGCAGCCGATCGCACCCGACGCCAACGGCACGTTGCGGATCAGCTTCGCCCATGTGCAGGGCTACGCGCCCCGCGACGGTCTGATCTACACCCCCTTCACCACCCTGGCCGGGGCGCTGGAGAAGCACACCGGCCGCGAACCCTTCGACCTGCCCGAGGCCGTGCGCCGGGCCGCCCAGGCCCCGGGCGCTGGGACGCAACGGGTGAATTTCCTGGCCGATGGCGACACCAGCGGCGGCAATTCCGGCAGCCCGGTGATCGACGGCCGCGGCCGACTGGTCGGGATCAACTTCGACCGGGTCTGGGAGAACGTGGCCGGGGACTTCGGCTTCAACCCGGCCGTGTCCCGCAACATCAGCGTGGACATCCGCTACCTGCTGTGGATGCTGGCCGAGGTGGAGCGGGCCGACGGCCTGCTGCGGGAGTTGGGCGTCGCTGCCGGCAGGTTATGATCGCCCGCGGCACCGGGCGATCCGGGCCGGACCGCTCCAGGGACGGAGTCGCCCACCCGTCGTTCCGCCGGCCACGAGGAAGGCCGCGGGCGTCTCCCGGAGCCCAGCCCCGATGTCCTCGGGCCCCCCCGCCAATCTCACGGATCTGATCAATCGGCGCAGCTCGGTGGACAAGCCCGAGCTGGAGGCGCTGGCCGCGGCGCTGTGGCCGAAGCTGGTGCGGCTGGCTGCGCACCAGTTGCAGGGCCGCAACGGGCTGACCCTGCAGGCCTCGGACCTGGCCCAGGACGCGTACATCGCGCTGATGCACGATTTCCCCGGGCGCTTCAACAATCGCGAACATTTCTACGCGCTCGCGGCGCGGATCGTGCGCAACATCGTGGTCGATTACCTGCGCCGGCGGAGCGCCGAGAAACGCGGCGGCGGGCTGCCGTTCGAACGTCTGGACAAGGTCGAGAACGACGTCGCCGCGCCGATCGACGACACCGTGGACTGGATCGCGGTGGATGCGGCGCTGACAGTGCTCGCCACCCAGCACGAGGCCGCGGCGCAGGTGGTGGAACTCAAATTCTTCGCCGGCCTGACCAACGAGCAGGTCGCCGAGGCGATGGGGCTGTCGCGGGCGACGGTGATCCGCCATTACCGCTACGCGCGTGCCTGGTTGATCGATCATTTCGACGCGGAGCCGGCGGTCGATGGCTGAACCGGGCGCGACGACAGGGATGGTCGACGAGGGCCTGCTGTTCGAGGAACTGTGCGAGTTGGACGACGCGGCCCGTGCGGAGCGGCTGCAGGCCTTGGCGCAGGCAGCACCGGCGTTGGCGGCGCGCCTGCGCCGGCTGCTGGAGATCGACGTAGCCTACGGCGCGCATACCGCGCGCAACGTGATGGGCAGCGTCGAGGCGACGGACCCGGTCGGCGACATCAGCGACATCGGCCCGTTCCGGCTGCTGCGCCAGATCGGCCGCGGCGGCATGGGTGTGGTCTATCTGGGCGAGCGCCGCAGCGACTTCGAACAGCAGGTCGCGATCAAGATCATGCCGCGTTTCAGCACCGATGCCGCCGCGCGCGCGCGTTTCGCGCAGGAGCGGCGGATCCTGGCGCAATTGCGGCATCCCAACATCTGCAGCATCCTCGACGGCGGCGAGCTGGCCGACGGGGCGCCGTGGTTGGCGATGGAGTTCGTGCCGGGCGAAACCCTGTGCGCCTGGAGCGCGGGCCGTGGCCTCGGCGTGCGCGAACGCATCGAACTGTTCCTGCAACTGTGCGACGCGGTGCAGTACGCGCACCGCAATCTGGTGATCCACCGCGATCTGAAGGACAGCAACGTGCTGGTCGACGAGGCCGGGCATGTGAAGCTGCTGGATTTCGGCATCGCCAAATCGCTGGCGCCGTCCGCGGGCGACGGCCACACCGCGCTGCAGGACCGGTTCTTCTCGCCGATGACCGCGGCGCCGGAGCAGATCCGCGGCGAGCGCGTCACCGTCGCCACCGATGTGTACGCGCTGGGCGCGCTGCTGCATCAACTCCTGTGCGGGTTTCTGCCGTTCGAGCGGCCGCAGCGGCCGCCGCACACGCTCCAGCGCGAGATCCTGGAAGTGCCGCCGCCGAAGATGAGCGACGCGCTGCAGCGCGAGCGCACGACCGCGCGCGCTCCCGGCTTCGTCGGCTCACCGGTCGATGGCGCGCCGACGGATCACGCACGCGCGCTGCCGGATGTCGACACGACGATCCCCCCGCGCGCGCTGCGCGGCGAACTGGATGCGATCGTCGCCCATTGCCTGCGCAAGGATGCGGCCGAGCGCTACGCCGAAGTCGGCGATCTGGCGCGCGACCTGCGTGCCTGGCTGTCCGGGCATCCGATCTCGATCGCGCGCGGCGACCGGCTGTACCGGCTGGGCAAGTTCGTGCGCCGCAACCGGCTGCCGGTGGGACTGGGCGCGGCCGCCGCCGCCAGCGTGCTGATCGCGCTGGCGGTGACACTGTGGCAGGCCGCGGCGCTGCGCGTGCAGCGCGACGCTGCCGAAGCGGCGCGACAGCGATCGGAGATCGATCGCGATCGCGCGCGCGCGGTCGCCGGTTTCATGCGCGACACCTTCGAGGAGGCCGACCCGGGGCGCGCGAGCGAGGCCGGATTGCCGGCGCGCGATCTGATCGAACGCGGCGCGCGCCGGCTCGATGCTCTGGACGGCCAGCGCGATGTCCAGGCGGATCTGGCGCTGTTGCTGGCCGAGAGCAAGGCGAGCATGGGCCTGCTGCGCGAGAGCGATGCGCTGTGGCGCGCGCACGCGCCGGCGATCGAGGCGCTGGCCACGACCGACACCAGCGTGCGCTGGCGCGCGCGCAGCCTGCGCCTGGCGGTGCGCACCGAACTCGAACCGGACGGACCGGCGCTGGATGCCGCGCTGGCCGAAGTGCAAGGGCTCGCCGATACCCCGGAACGGCAGGTGCAGTCGGCCCGACTGCAGGAACGATTGTTCATGCGCCGATCGCAGTTCGGCGCCGCGGCGAAGGCGCTGGATACCGCATGGCGACGTCACGGCGCCGCGCTGGACCGGGCATCGGCGCTGCGGCTGCAGATCGATCTGGGCAACGCACTGCTCAGCGCGAACCGCCTCGCCGATGCGCGCCGGATCGTCGATGCGATCGACCGCGATGCGCTGTCCGCGCACGAGCCGGCGCTGCAGATCCGCGCGCTGCGCATGATCGCGCGCGTGCTGCGCGAGGACAAGACGGCCCGCGCGGAACGCACCACGGCGATCGAACAATGGCGGCGCGTGACCGAACAGTTGTACGGCGAGGATTCGCTGGAGGCGGCCAAGGTCTACGAGCACGTGATCGACGTGACCTCCGATCCGCGCGCGCAGGAGGCGCTGCTGGCGAAATCCTATGCGATCCAGCGCGCCCGACTGCCGCCGGTCTCGCTGGCGCGGGCCTCGGCCGAATACAACACCGGCTATTTCTACGGCTACCTGCGCGACCGCCCGGATCTGGCCGAACCGTACTTCGCGCGCGCGGTGGAGATCGGTCGCCGCGCCACATCCCGGGCCCATGCCGACGTGCTGACCTTCGAACTGGACTGGGCCGCGACCCTCAATGCGCTGGGGCGGTACCGGCTCTGCCTGGAGCGGCTGTCCTCGCCCCCGACGATGCCCGAGGACGAGAGCGATGCCGAGCGCCTGAGCTGGCTGCGCCTGGAACTGGCCCGGGCCGCCCGGGCGCTGGGCCGGCGCGCCGGGGCGCAGGCGGAGCTGGACGCGGTGCGTGCGTTGTGGGTCCGGATCGGCAAGCCGCTGCCGAAAGATCTGGACGCGGCGCTTCGCGAATTCGAAAGGACCCTGAACGGCGCCAGCCGTTGATCCGGTCCTGAGCCGGTTTGCGCTCGATCAGTCACACCCTCAAGCCCGGAACTCTCCATGCACCGCCGCACCGCCCTGCCCCTGCTCCTGCTCGCCGTCTGGTCGCCCCTGGCCCTGGCCTTCCCGCCCTGCCCGCAGCAGCCGATCCGGGTGAACGGGGTGTCGAGCATCGTCCCCGACCCAGCGCCGAACCGTTTCCAGGCCTGGTTCGAGCTGATCGGCGACGATGCGGTGCTGGACGCGCTCGCACCGGAGCTCCGCAATCAGGGCGGGCTGCCCGGGACCGGCAATTGTCGGGGCGGAGAAGACATCCAACTGCCCGGCCCCAACACCGCCGGGACGAGCGTCGGCCTGCCGGCCGCGCTCGGCCCGCGGGCCGGCTACGGGCTGATCGCCCTGCCCGATCTGCGCACCGAGCCGGCCGGCTACGGCGCGATCTGGCGCTACGAGTTCAACGTCGACGATGTGCCGCTGCCCGCCCCGCACAACTGGGTCGACGTGATCGAGCTGACGTTCTACCGGAGCGACTGGCCGATCCACTCGGATGATCCCGCCTCCATCTATCGGGTGCGCGTGCTGCGACCCGCGGCCGGCCCGCAACTGCTGCAGGTGATCGAAATCCGCGGTCCACGGACCGTCGGACCATTCGAAGTCGGGGCTTCCGAGCAGGTGGTCGCGACCATCCCGCTGAACGGCGCCGGATCGAGCACACCGGTCGCATTGCGCTGGACCCAGACGGTGCGCAGCGTACCGGCCGTAGACATCGATGCCAGCCTGGAGGTCATCGGCCCCGGCGGGCAGGCTCTTTACACTGCGCCATTGCCGTCGCAGTGGGCCAATGGCCTGTCGATCGGGCTGCTGAACCATCACGCGCCCGAACTGCCGGAAGGCAGTTGGCTGCAGGGTGCGCAACTGCTGCACACGCGACTGCTGATCGAAGGATCGGGATCCTGAAGTTCGCGGACCCGGATCGCATCCACCCTCTTCCCCCGGAGAGTCCCATGTCGAAACGCATCCTGTCCCTCGCCCTGATCGCCGCTTGGTCGCCCGCGGCGCTGGCCTTTCCGCCGTGTCCGCTCGAACCGGTCGATCTGGGTCCGCTCAATCCGGGTCCGCTCGACCTCGGAGACATCGGCGAGAGCGGCGCTACCAGCGCCGCGACCGCCCCGTGGTTCCGCGGGGTCTACGCTCTGGTCGGCGACCCGGCCATCGTCCACGCGATCCAACCCTTCAACCACCGGCCGACGACCGGCAAATGTCGAGATCGCGACGTGCTGCCGGTGCCCGAAAACCACAGCGACACGGGCAGCTTCGGCCTGTCGCCGAGCTACGCCCCGCGCTCGGGCTTCGGCATCGTCGCACTGCCCGACATGCGCAAGGTGGAGCAGAACATCACCGTGATCTACACGCTCGAGTTCAAGGTCGACAACGACCCGCTGGCCTCGATCGGCGACTGGTTCGATGTCGCCGAGCTGCGCTTCCAGTGGCAGGCAGGCACCCACAAATCCGGAAAAGAGGTCTCCGCGGTGTATCGGGTGCGCAAACGCCATGGCAGCAACGGCACGTCGATGATCGAGATCATCGAGGCGCGCACGTCGCCGATGTGGATCGGACCGCAGCCGCCGGACGGGACCCAGCGGATGGTGGCCGCATTCCCGATGGAGGACGGCAAACCGAGCACGCGCGTGCTGCTGCGCTGGGGTCAGGTGCGATCGTTCGCCCAAGGCGCGGAATTCGGGCTTCCGCCGTCGGAAGGCGCATCGGGGCTCGAAACGGACACCAGCGACCCGCTTTCGGCCGTGGACGCCTGGCTCGAAGTCGTCGATCCGCAGGACCGCACCGTGGACAACATCGCGCTGCCCGGCCAGTGGGCCAGCGAACTGGCCATGGGCCTGCTGAACTACAACATCGCCAACAGCGACGCGTACGCGTTGCGCGCCGGTTTCGTTCTCGACGGCATGCGGATCAGCGCCGCGGCCGACTGACGCCGCTCCCGAAGGCCGCACGGTCCCGCGGGCGATCCTGCAACGGATCCTGCGGTTGGATGATCCTGCGTGTCGCCGCATTTCGCTCCAGATGAGAGGCACGGCGATATCGCCGTGCCCGCGCCGCGCGGTCCTCCGCGCATGCCCAACCTTCATTGGAGCGATCTTTACCATGACCAAAACCACTCTGGCGGCAAGCCTCGCCGCAACCCTGCTCGCCGGCCAGGCGTTGGCCGCACAGCCTGTCGCGAACGACAGCTTCCGGATCGAAAGCGAAACCCAGTTCGCGCGCGATTACGCCGATCACGTCGAACGGATGGCGCCCGGCGTCTATCAGGTGACGCGCGGCCCGCTGGCGGGCAAAACCATCACCATCGGCGAAGCGGGCCTGGCCTACGATCTGGCGGCGCTGCGGGCGCAGGTGCCCCAGAGCAGGAACGAGCGCAAGCAATTGCGCACACAAATCCGTCTGATGGAAGACGCGACACGCCGTTATCAGCGCAACAACGCGATCGCCGCCCGTCATTCGGCCAGCACCAAGGCGATGCGGTTCGGCGCCCTGTCATGCTGGTACAACCCGCCGGGCTTGGGCAGCCCGATCTTCTATAACGGCAGCGCAACGGTCACTGCCAGCACGGCGCTGTACCTGCCGCGGAGCGACGGGTTCTACAACCCGTATTACGCGCGCGCGTCGGCGACCGCCAACGCCACGATATTCCGCCCGATTGGCGTACCGCCGTTCTTCTCGGTTCTGGCATCGGTCACGGCGAAGGAACGCCAGTTGGGACAAACCGTCACCCGCGACACGATCGGGGTCGACAGCGTCGGCCTCAGCACCGGGTACGTCTACAGCGGCCCCACCTTCTATCACGACCTGACCGCCACCGGGACCATTTATGGCACCGGCCCCTGCACCGGCTACGTCTCGGTCTCCGACAGCATGACTCCGAACTTCTGACCGCAACGCTCCGCGTCGCCGGACGATGCCGGCGACGCGGAGCGGTTTCGCGACTGCGTGCTGGTCTCCCGCCTTGCCGTGCAAGGCGATCGCCAGATCCCCGCGCCCGCATGCTCGTTCGCAACGCAGGTCGATCATGCGCTTCGCCACCGGGAACGCGGCCGGCGGGAGCGCGATCGACCGGCCTCTCGACATGCGCACGGACGCCGAGGAGTCGGAAGCGGCCGCGATCGAGACCCATCGATCCCGACGACCGGATGATCCGGATCCGGCGCAATACACGCTGTAGAGGGGTGCGGCCAGGACCGGCCGCTGCGGCAGCCCCCCGGGCCGCCGCTCCCCCATCCACCCCTCACCCTTCAAGGATCGATATGAATCGCACTCCGACCCTCACCACTCTCACCACTCTGGCGCTCGTGCTCTGCACAGCCACTGCAGAGGCCGCCGACCCCCGCCCCGGGCACCAGGCATCGATCAATGCGCAGCCGGCTGTTGTCGCCCCGGTCGACGGTCCGCGCATCCGCATCGAAAGCGAAGCCCAGTTCCAGCGCGACTACGGCACCCAGGCCGAACGACTGGCGCCGGGGGTGTATCTGATGAACGACGGCCCGTTCGCCGGCAAGACCGTGTCGATGGGCATCTCCGGCCTGAATCACGATCTCGCCATGCTTCAGCGCCGTACGGGCGAGGCCGGTCTGCAAACCGCCGAGCGCAGGCAACTGCGCAAGCGCATCGCCGATCTGCAGACACTCGTGCGCGAACATCAGTTGCGCCAGGCGCGCGGCGGCTTCTCGACCAAGGCACAGAGCACGACCGGCGTCTCCTGCTACACGTACGACTTCCGCCAGAATCGCTACGTGTTCTATTCGGGCTACGCCGAGGCCGCCGTCAACGGCGGGCTGTACATGGACCGTGGCGACGGCTCCTTGAACTGGTATTACTCGCGCATGTACGCGATCGCGGTGATCAACGTCTTTCCGCCGTTCGGCGTCTGGGGCAATTACTGGCTCAACGCCTCGGCGAGCGTGACCAATTCCGCACTCGTCAATCCGCAGACGGTCAACGCCACGCCGCAGTACGGCGCCTACAGCGCAGGCGCCGGCACTGGTTGGGTCTACAACGGGCCGAGCTTCGTGCACGACTTCAGCGGCACCGCCACCGCGAGCGCCAGCGGCGATTGCTGGGGGTACCTGTCCGTCAGCGACACCTTCGTGTTCTGATCCGGTTCGCTCCGTCGCCCGCATCCGCGGTGCGCGCGACGGATGCATGCGACTGCCGAGCACCACGACGCCGGGGTCTACCCGGCGTCGTTTCCGTGCGCGTGTACGTCCATGCAGGCCCGTGACGATGGCCCTGCTCAGGCCCGGCATCGCCCGCGCTGCGGGCAAGGGCCTGGTGCCTCGCGTCGGGCCGTCGATCCCTCGGACGATCGCTCGAATGCGTACGTGTCCGCCGGGAACAACCAGACCGGACAGACGGTGCAGTGCCAGACGAATGTCGGCTCGGGCGGTCTGTCGACCGGCTGCGTCGACAGCAGCCCGGCCTTCTTTCTCGCACGACCTCGACGCGACCGCCTTCTTGGGCACCGGCGGCGACTGCTTCGGCCACGTGTCGATCTCCGATTCGCTTTCGCTGCGGTAACCGCCGACATGCACCCGCCGGCGCGCGGGGAAGCGCGCCGGCGGGTGTTTCATCGCTCCGATCGGCGAGGAAGCGCGTCGCTCAGTGCTCGTAGGCGGCTTCGCCGTGCGAGGCGATGTCCAGGCCCTCGCGCTCGGCTTCCTCGTTCACGCGCAGGCCGATCGTGTATTTCACGATCATGAACGCGACCAGCGAGACCACGCCCGACAGCGCGATCGTCACCAGCACGCCCTGCAACTGGATCCAGACCTGCGAGGCGATGCTGTACTCGGCCAGCGCGGTCTCGGTGACGTAGTCCCAGATCCCGGCGCCGCCGAGCGACGGCGCGGCGAACACGCCGGTCAGCAGCGCGCCGGTGATGCCGCCGACGCCGTGCACGCCGAACACGTCCAGCGAGTCGTCCGCGCGCAGCAGCTTCTTCAGCCCGGTGACGCCCCAGAAGCAGACCACGCCGGCGATCGCGCCGATCGCGAGCGCGCCCATCAGCCCGACCAGACCGGCCGCAGGCGTGATCGCGACCAGACCGGCGACCGCACCGGAGGCGCCGCCCAGCATCGACGGCTTGCCGCGGGCGATCCACTCGACCGCGCTCCAGCTCAGCACCGCGGCCGCGGTGGCGAGGAAGGTGTTGACGAAGGCCAGCGCGGCCACGCCGTTGGCTTCCAGCGCGGAACCGGCGTTGAAGCCGAACCAGCCCACCCACAGGATCGAGGCGCCGACCATGGTCTGGGTGAGGTTGTGCGGCTTGATCGCCTCCTTGCGGTAGCCGATGCGCGCACCGATCACGTAGGCACCGACCAGGCCGGCGATCGCGGCGTTGATGTGCACCACCGTGCCGCCGGCGAAGTCCAGCGCGCCCTTGGCCCACAGGAAGCCCGATTTCTCCAGCACGCCGGGCACCGCCTCGGCGTCGGTGAACGCATCCGGGCCCGGGAAGAACCAGACCATGTGCGCCATCGGGGCGTAGGCGAAGGTGAACCAGATCACCGTGAACAGCAGCAGGCCGGCGAACTTCACCCGTTCGGCGAAGGCGCCGACGATCAGCGCGCAGGTGATGCAGGCGAACGCGCCCTGGAAGACGAAGAACGCCAGTTCGGGGATGTACACGCCCTTGGTGAAGGTCGCGGCCAGCGCGCCGTTGAGCCCTTCGCCGAACAGGCGCGCGCCGCCGCCGATGAAGGCGTTGCCCTCGGTGAACGCGAGGCTGTAGCCGTACACGGCCCACAGCACCGCGACCAACGAGAACACCACCAGACACTGCATCAGGATCGACAGCACGTTCTTGCTGCGCACCAGGCCGCCGTAGAACAGGGCCAGGCCGGGCAGGGTCATGAAGATGACCAGCGCGGCGCAGACCAGGATCCAGGCGGTGTCGCCCTTGTCGGGCACCGGTGCGGGCGCGGCTTCCGCTTCGGAGGCGGCTTCGGCGGCAGCGGCTTCTGCAGGTGCGGCTTCTGCAGGTGCGGCTTCCGCGGACGTCGCTTGCGCGGGCGCCGCTTCGGCGACGGCGACAGGTTCTGTCGCCGCTTCCGTCGCGGTGGCGGCGGTGTCGGTGGCGGGTGCGCTCTGCGCGGCGACGCCGAAAGCGGTACCGAGCGCGAGGGCCGCGCCCAGCAGCGCGGCGAGGAAGGCATGACGATGGAACGTCCGGGCGCACGACCCGGACAGCATTGCGGTCTTCATGGGACTGTCTCCGGGTTGTGGGTTACAGCGCGTCCGCGCCGACTTCGCCGGTGCGGATGCGGATGACCTGTTCCAGCGCGGTGACGAAAATCTTGCCGTCGCCGATCTTGCCGGTGCCGGCGGATTGCTGGATCGCCTCGATCGCGGCGTCGAGACGGTCGTCCGCGACCGCGACCTCGACCTTGATCTTGGGCAGGAAATCCACGACGTATTCCGCGCCGCGATACAACTCGGTATGTCCCTTCTGTCGGCCGAAGCCTTTCACTTCGGTGACGGTGATGCCGGACACGCCCATCTCCGACAAGGCTTCGCGCACCTCGTCGAGCTTGAACGGCCGGATGATGGCGGTGATCAGTTTCATGCGCTCTCCCCGTGGGTGGAGAACGCCGACGCCGTGGCGCCGGCGCTCGTGATCGACCCGTCTCCCCGCGCATCGCGACGCTTGCCGCGCAGCGATGCGCGGGGATCGTGGGTCCCTTGGGGAACCGCAGCGCAGTCCGACGTGGGGAAGGAAGCTGCGTCCGCGTTTCCCGTGCCTTGCCCAGCAAACCTCTCGTCCAGCAGAAAACGAACCGCTCTCGCGACGATCGCTACAGCTCGATCGTCATGAACACGCTGTACGGGTCTTCGGCGTAATCGCCGAACGGCCCGCATTCCTCGAAACCGAATCGCTCGTACATCGCGCGCGCCGGCTGGAACGCATCCGGCGAACCCGTTTCCAGACTCAACCGGCGATAACCCCGCTGCCGCGCCACCTGCAGCATGTGCCGCATCAGCGTCGCCGCCACGCCCCTGCGCTGGTGCTTCGCCGCGGTGCGCATCGACTTGATCTCGCCGTGCGCGGCGTCCAGCGCTTTCAGCGCGCCGCATCCGAGCAGCTCGCCGTCGTCCCACACCGTCCAGAAGGTGATCTCCGGACGCCGCAACCGCTCCAGATCCAGCGCGTGCACACTCTCCGGCGGCGAGTGCAGGAACATCTCGTCGAGATGTTCCTGCAGCAGCCGGGCGATCTCGGGGCCGCGCAGATCGTCGATCCGGATCTCCATCGTTTCCTGCCTCCGAACCTCCGCAGGGCGGGCTTTCAGCCCGCCATCGCGACGGATCAGATCGTGTAATACATCTGATACTCGAGCGGATGCGTCGCCGCGCGGAAGCGGGTCACTTCCTGCATCTTCAGCGCGATGTAGCCGTCGATGAAATCGTCGGAGAACACGCCGCCGGCCTTGAGGAAATCGCGATCCTTGTCCAGCGCTTCCAGCGCCTGGTCGAGGCTGTGGCACACGGTCGGGATGTTCTTCTCCTCTTCCGGCGGCAGGTCGTACAGGTCCTTGTCGCTGGGCGAACCCGGATCGATCTGGTTCCGGATGCCGTCGAGGCCGGCCATCATCAGCGCGGCGAAGGTCAGATAGCCGGTGTTCATCGGATCGGGAAAGCGGATCTCGATGCGGCGCGCCTTCGGGTTCGCCACGTACGGGATGCGGCACGAAGCGGAGC